>CAJCIJ010000105.1 GCA_903970315.1 Actinomycetota bacterium | reverse complement strand
GTGCGTCCGCCGGAGAGCGTCACCGAGGCCGAGAAGCGCGCCAGCATGCGGCATACGGCGACAGCGGCCGGCTGGGCGACTACGAGTACGACCACTTCGTGCCGCTGGAGCTTGGCGGCGCCACCAATGACCCTCGCAACCTCTGGCCCGAGCCGGGCGCCTCGCCAAACCCCAAGGATGCCGTCGAGGACGAGCTCAACAGGAAGGTGTGTGACGGCCAGATGGGGCTCGCCCAAGCACAACGCGCGATCGTGGTCAACTGGGTGGCGTTGGCGGGCCGTGGGACGTTTTGACCCCGGCCTGACACAGCTGCGCTTGGCGGCGGTTGCGATGGCGGCTGTGCTCGCCAGCTACGGGTGTGCGCTTGCCCTCGACCACGCCGAGCATCTGGGCCTGGGTGTGGTGGTCTTGGCGGTCGTGCTGGCCCTCACGCTCAGTCGCACCTACGACGTCAGAAGCTGGCGAGAGTGGCTGTTGGGCCTGGCTGTGCTGTGTGTCCTGGCGGTCGCTGCAAGCGAGGTGGGCTGGCTGCTGCTTCGCCACGCTGACATCGGCGATGCGCTGTTCGTGCTCGCGGTCAGCAGCTCGATCTGGATCCGCCGCTTCGGCCCGACGAGTGCGCGGGTGGGCACGATTGTGGCGCTGCCGTTTGTGGCCCTGCTGGTCGCGCCGGCGGTCCCGGGTGCTGGGCACGAGCACCTGCTCTGGGCCGCTGTGGTGGGCGCGATCGCCTATGCCTGGGTGGGGGTGATGCGCGCGGTGGGACAGCGCGCGGGCGTCGTGGGCCCGGCCGCCCCGCGCCGGCACAGGCCACCTTCCAGGGGCCGCTCGACGGCAAGGAGTGGCTCGAAGGCCAGGGGTGCGATGGTGGCATCGACAAAGATGGCGCTGCAGATGGGTGTGGGTCTCGGACTGGCGTTTGCAAGCGGGCGCGCAATGTTCGGCTCGCACTGGTCCTGGCCGGTGCTCACGGCATTCATCGTGGCAAGTGGCAACCGCGGTCGCGGCGACGTCATATACAAGAGCGTCCTGCGCGTCGGGGGTGCGGCTGCGGGCACGATCGCTGCGACGTTGCTGGCGGGCGCGTTGCCGCGCGGTTCGGCAGTCGACGTGGTGGCGATCTTCGTCGTCCTCGGCGTTTCCAGTTGGTTGCGGCCGTTCGGCTACGGATACTGGGCGGCGGGCGTGACGGGGGCGGTGGCGCTGCTGTACGGCTACTTCGGCGAGAACGGCCCCCACTTCCTTGGCCAGCGGCTGGAGGGGATCGTGGTTGGCGCGGCGATTGCGATCGCTGTGGCGTGGGTGCTGCTGCCCATTCGCAGCAGCGATGTGCTGCGGCGCAGGATTGCGGACCTGTTGGCGTCATTGGGGGAGGTGCTCGCCGCCCCGACGGCAGACAGGGCCGAACTTGCCAGGCGCGCAGCGCGCTATGGGGCGGCGATGGCGGCGCTTGAGGAGGTGGCCAAGCCGCTTGAAGTCCACAGGGAGCTGACCCGGCGCCGCAGCCGCACCCAGGCACCCCACGTGGCCGACGCGATCGAGGCGGCCCGCCGTTGCCGGGAGCCCGTTGCGGCAATTATCGACCTGGCGGGCACCGAGCCCGAGACGCTGGCGGCCGAAGCGCTGGCCGACGGGCGTGCCAGGGTGGCGTCGCAGGTGGTCCAGGCGCGGCGGGCGCTGGCGGGCCGGTCCGGTGACGCGGATCCCGGCGGTCTGCCGGCCATTGCGGGCGCAGCCGATGGACTCCAAGGCACCCTTGAGGCCGCACATGGCACCCCCGAGGCGGCGCTTGCCGAGATCGAGGCCGCGGTGACGAGCATCGCGGCCGCCTACTGCACGACCCGGTGAGGTCGGCTAAGCGCTGAGCTCGGTTGGACCGGCCACCGGTTCGCCACCCGCCGGTTCAGACGGTGCGCTCGTAGACGACCATCGAGGTGAGGTGGCCGACGGTGTCATAGAGCGAGCGCGCGGGGCCGTTGAACTGCTGGGTGTGCCAGTACACGCGCTTGACGCTGCGCTCGCGGGCGTGTGCCACGGTCGCCTCGATCAGCTCCCTGGCTATGGAAGAGCCGCGGGCTCCTGGGGCCACGAACAGGTCCTCGAGATAGCAGTAGCCGTGCACCGCCCATGTGGATGGATGGATGACCGAGTGCGCAAAGCCCACGAGCCGGCTGTGGTCATCGAGGGCGACCAGTGCAAACATCCCGTCGCTTGCCTGGTACAGCCGGTCAAAGGTCGTCGCCGTGAGCTCGTCGCCGATGTCGGTGCGATAGAAGCTCAGGTAACCGGTCCAGAGTTCCATCCAGGCGTCGTGGTCGTCGGCACGCAACTCTCGGATGGTCATGCGGGCAGCTTCCCAGATGCCGGCCCCGACCGGCCCCGACGAGCCGCTTACTCAGCCGAAGAAAAGCTCGGCGGTCTCATACAGCTTGGGGTCAAGCAGCTTGGGAGCACTCAGTGCCTGCTCGAGGTCGACGCCAACTATCTCGGTCCCGCGCAGCGCCACCATCGTGCCGAAGCGCCCGGCGCTGACGGCGTCGATTGCGGCCACGCCGAAGCGGGTGCCAAGCACCCGGTCAAATGCCACAGGGGTGCCCCCGCGCTGTACGTGTCCGAGGATGGTCACGCGGGCCTCATAGCCGGTCCGCGCCTCGATCTCTGCCTCAAGCGTCACGCCTATGCCACCCAGGCGCGGGTGGCCGAAGGCGTCGGTGCGTCCACCATCCTGGGTCTGGAGGGTGCCCTCCATGGGCGTGGCGCCCTCGGCCACGACCACGATCGAGAAGGTGCGGCCGCGCGCGGTGCGGCTGCGCAGGTGCGCACAGACCTCCTCGATGTCAAACGGGCGCTCGGGCACCAGGATCGCGTCGGCGCCCCCGGCGATGCCCGCGTGCGTGGCGATCCAGCCGGCGTGGCGGCCCATCACCTCGACCACCATCACCCGGTTGTGCGACTCAGCGGTGGTGTGCAGGCGGTCAATCGCGTCGGTGACTATCTGCACGGCGGTCTGGAAGCCGAACGTCACGTCCGTGCCACCGAGATCGTTGTCGATGGTCTTGGGGACGCCCACCACGGGGATGCCCTCGCGGTGCAGACGCAGCGCCACTCCAAGCGTGTCCTCGCCGCCGATCGGCACCAGGGCGTCGACGCTACGCCGCGCCAGCGTTTCTTGGATCGCCTCCAGCCCATCGCCGGCCTCCGCAAACGGATTCGTGCGCGACGTGCCGAGGATGGTGCCGCCGCGCGGCAGGATGCCGATGGTGGCTGCGAGCGTCAGCTCTTCGGCCTCATCGGCGAGCACGCCCGCCCAGCCGTTGCGAAAGCCCACGAACGTGTGCTCTCTGTCGATGAGGCCGCGGCGCACCGCTGCGCGGATGACAGCGTTCAGGCCTGGGCAGTCTCCGCCGCCGGTAAGCAGTCCAACGCGTGCCATCGGGCCAGGCTCCCTTCAGGTTCGTTTGCCTCCTGCACCCTTGATTGTGGTCGATTGGCCGAGGGCTGTGGTCGATGGGGCACCGATTGTGGTCGATGGGCCAAGGCCGCGTCGGCGACGGGTGTCGCGGTAGGTGCCGCGAGGGGCAACGTGACGGGCCAACCGACGCGGGCCCCTAAGATCCACATACGGTGCCTCCCAAGCCGCCAAGCGACTCCGACGATGTGAGCGGCAGCCCTTCCGGCGCCCATCCCCGCCTGCCGCGTGACAAGCGCGGCTGGCACGTCTCACCGGCGCCGGACGGCCGCGGCATGCCCGAGCAGACACCCAAGGGGCCACCGGCGCACCGCACGCGCGGGTTTCTGTGGTTCGTGGTCGCCCTGGTTGCCCTGAACTGGCTGTCGGTTCTGCTGTTCACCCCCACTACCGGCCAGCCACGGGTGACCGTTTCGTTCAATCCCTACTTCCTCTCGCAGGTCCACGCGGGACACGTCAAATCGATCTCGGCCAAGGGCGACACGATCCAGGGCACGTTCACCACCAAGCTGCGCTACCCGGCGGGGGACAAGAAGTCCACGCCGTCGACGTTGTTCGCGACCCAGGTGCCGTCCTTCTGGAACGGCAGCGAGCTCTCGGCGCTGCTCCAGGAAAAGGGCGTGCAGGTCAACGCCAAGTCCACCGAAGCCACGACCTCGCTGCTGAGCGAGCTGCTGCTGGGCTTTGGGCCCACGCTGCTGATCGTGGGCCTGTTCGTGTTGCTCGCCCGCCGTATGGCCAAGGCCGGAGGTGGGATGGGGGCACTGGGCAACTTCGGGCGCTCGCAAGCCCGCAAGGTAGACCCGGAAAAGATCCTGGTCACCTTCGCCGACGTCGCCGGCATCGACGAGGCCAAGGCCGAGCTGACCGAGATCGTGGACTTCCTGCGCAGCCCCGAGCGATACGGCCGCCTGGGCGGGCGCATGCCCCACGGTGTGCTGCTCTCGGGGGCACCCGGTACCGGCAAGACGCTGCTGGCCCGAGCCGTCGCCGGCGAGGCTCATGCCGCGTTCTTCTCGATCTCGGCATCGGAGTTCATCGAGGCGATCGTGGGCGTCGGCGCCTCGCGTGTGCGCGACCTGTTCGCCAAGGCCAAGGAGGCCGCCCCCTCGATCATCTTCATCGACGAGCTCGACGCCATCGGCCGCTCGCGCCAGGGCTCGGTCTCGGTCACGGGCTCAAACGACGAGCGCGAGCAGACGCTGGATCAGATCCTCACGGAAATGGACGGCTTTGAGAGCTCCGAGGCGGTGGTCGTGCTGGCAGCCACCAACCGGCCCGATGTCCTTGACTCGGCGCTGTTGCGCGCCGGGCGCTTTGACCGCCGCGTCGCCGTGCAGGCTCCGGACCGCACGGGCCGGCGCGAAATCCTGGAAGTCCACACGCGCTCGATCCCGCTGGCAAAGAGCGTCGATCTCGATGCGCTGGCCGCAAGCACGCCTGGGATGGTGGGCGCCGATCTGGCCAACCTCGCCAACGAGGCCGCGCTGCTGGCGGCGCGCCGAAACCACGAGAAGGTCGAGATGGCCGACCTCACCGACTCGCTGGAGAAGATCATGCTCGGCTCCCCACGCGGCATTCTGCTGTCGGAGGCAGACCGCGAGCGCACCGCCTACCACGAGTCCGGCCACGCACTCGTGGGCATGCTCACCCCGGGCGCCGACCCCGTGCGCAAGGTGTCGATCATCCCACGCGGGATGGCGCTGGGCGTGACGCTGTCGACGCCCGACACCGATCGCGTCTCCTATTCGCTGGAGGATCTGCAGGCAAAGATCCGCGTGGCCCTGGGCGGGCGGGTCGCCGAGGAGGTCGTCTACGGCACCATCACCACGGGCGCAGAGTCAGACATTCAGCAGCTGACCATGATCGCGCGCCAGATGGTCGGGCGCTGGGGCATGAGCGAGGCGGTGGGCCCCATCGCGGTGCTTCCCGCCGACGGCGAAGGGCCTTTTCTTCCGGGGGTGAGCGTCACCTCGGAGTCCACGCAGCGGCTCGTCGATGAGGAGGTCAGGCGGATGGTCGACACGGCCCACCAGGAGGTCACGCAACTTCTTGCCGACCACCGCGATCAACTGGAGTCCCTTGCCCAGGCGCTGCTGAAGAACGAGACACTGGACGCACTGGACGCCTACGCGGCCGCCGGCACGTTGGCCGAGACGGCTGGGCCTCAGGCCAGCACGCGCGAGGAGAACTTGCGCAGCCCCAGTGTCAAAAACGCCGCCCCGAAGCCCACCAGCACGGGGTAGACGATGTACAGGTGCATGTGCGATATCGGTGTCAGCCCCGCGCGCATCCCCTCGGCGACATAGATCAGCGGGTTGACGAGCACCACGATCTGAAGCCAGTGGACGCCGTCGATGCGCACCGCCGACAGCCGCGTCCACTGGTAGTAGGTGCCGCCCAGGAAGGTCAGCGGCAGCACCACGAAGCCGAACATCAGGCCGATGTTGCGCGGCTCAAAGGCGGTGCCCAGCAGCAGGCCCAGTGCCGACATGGTCACGCATGCCAGCGGGATCAGGGTGAGCACGATCGCCCAGTGCACGTGCAGGTGGGCGTGCACGCTTGAGGCATGCACGACAGCCGCGATCGGAAAGACGATCAGCGCCGCCAGCAGCCCCTGGACCGCGCCGGAGAGCACCTTGGAAAGGGCGACCAGCCAGATCGGGCACGGCGCTTGCACGCGGTCCTCGATCTCGCGCGTGAAGCCGAACTCCGTGGAGAGCTGGAGCGCGACCGCCTGGATGCCCTGGAACATGATCGAGATCGCCACCACGCCCGGGATCAGCACGGTGGCGAAGTCCGACTCCGACCCGTGTGCCGAGCCGCCGCCCACGCCCTGGCCGATCGACGGGAACACGTAAAGAAAGACAAAGACCAGGAGCAGCGGCTGGATCAGCGTGCGCACGACGAATTCGCCGAAGTTCTTCTTCAGCACGACCAGATCGCGCAGGACCAAAGCCCCGAGCGCCGTGCGGCTGGCGGCAAACGCCGAACGTGTTGGCGCCACGTCGATGCGCGTCGGCGCGGCCTCCGTTTGGGTACCCGAGGCGGCCATCAGTCGCGCAGCTCCTTGCCCGTGAGGCTTATGAAGACGTTCTCAAGGGTCGGCTCTGACACCGAGAGGTCGGCGACCTGGAAGCCCCCGGCCTCCGCCGCGTCCACCACCCGCGGCACCAACCGGTCCACGCCGGCCACTCCCAGCTCCACGCTGCCTTCAACCACGCGCGCGCTGCGGACCGAGCCGAGCTCGGCCGAGAGCACGTCGATCAGCGCTTCCGGGTCGCCGTCGGCCTTGACCGTCACGACCGTGTCCGCTCCCACCATCGTCTTCAGCGCCGCCGGCGTGTCCAGGGCCAGGATCTTGCCGTGGTCCATGATCGCCACGCGGTCGCAGAGGTGGTCGGCCTCCTCCATGTAGTGCGTCGTCAGCAGCACCGTCTGGCCTTCGCCGTTGAGCTGCTCCAACAGCTCCCAGAGCGCCAGGCGGCTCTGCGGGTCAAGGCCCGCCGTGGGCTCGTCCAGGAACAGCACCGCGGGCCTGTGGAAGATCGCCCGCGCCATCATCAGCCGCTGCGCCATCCCCCCTGACAGCGCATATACCGAGGCCTTGGCCCACTTCGACAGCGCAAACTGGTCCAGCAGCTCGTCGGCGATGCGCCGGGACTCGCCCGCTGCGATGCCGAACAGCCGGCCGTGGAAGTAGAGGTTCTCCCACACGGTCAGCTGGCGGTCAAGCGTGTTCTGCTGGGAGACGATGCCGATCAGCTGCTTGGCCAGTGCCGGGTGGGCGACGACATCCACGGGCCCCACGAAGGCGTCGCCCGCGGTGGGCAGCACGCGGGTCGTGAGCATGCCCGCCGTGGTGGTCTTGCCTGCACCGTTTGGGCCCAGGAGGCCGAAGATCTCGCCGGCGCCCACGCTCAGATCCAGCCCATCGACTGCCGCGAAGTCGGCGCCGGGGTAGACCTTGGTCAGCCCCTCGGTCCGGATCACGGCTTGCGTCGCCTGTGCGCTGTCGCCTCCCACGCGGTGAGCATAGTCGCGGCCAGCGGGGAGGATGGGCCGCCCATACGCCCATCGACCGATCCCGCTGCGCGGACTAGCGGTCGATAAATGAACCATGATGCCGACCCGTCGGGCCAGCGCCGACCGCCCGCCGCCTTCCAGCAGCCAGGACGTCCGAGCCGCGCACGCCGCGCAGAGTGGACACCCGCACGAGCAGCCGCTCAGTCTTGACGAGGAGCGTGCGCCTGAACAGTCGGCCGGGCAGGTGGGACTGCACTCCGTGGCGCTCCTGCAGGCCACGCTTGACTCGATCCCCACGAAGATCGCGGTGCTTGACGGTAGCGCCGAGGTGCTGCTGACCAACCGGGCGTGGGACCAGTCGGTGATCGCGGGCGACGGCGACGTGGTCGGCGTGGGGGGCAACTACCTGGACGCCTTTGCAGTCGCCGAGGCTCACGCGCCGGGTAACCCGGGGGCGGGGCTTCGCTCGGTCATCTTCGGCACCACCCGCCAGGTCTCAGTGGAGCACACCGTGGGCGATCGCACCTTGTCGTTGAACGCGATGCTCTACGAGGGTCCCGGCGATGGGCACGTGGTGGTGGCCCACCACGACACCACCGAGCGTGTGCAGGACCGTCGCAAGCTGCTGTCCACGCGCAACTACCTGCGTGCAGTTACCGACTCCATGGCCGAGGGCATGTTCACGCTGGATGTCGAGGGGCGCGTCACCTACATGAACCAGGCAAGCGAAACGCTGCTGGGCTGGTCGCGCCACGATCTGCTGGGCCGCCGTATGCACCCGATAACGCACAGCGTGCGTGCCGATGGCTCTGAGCTGCCGGCCAGCGAGTGCCAGATCCTCGCAACATGTCGGACCGGCGACGTCAGCCGCATCGACGATGAGGTCTTCGTCGACCGCAGCGGCCGCGCCCTCCCGGTCGCCTACACGGCCTCGCCGCTGATCAGCGAGGGGAGTGTCGAGGGTTGTGTGGTGGTATTCGAGGACATCTCCGAGCGCAGGGTGCGCGAAGAGGCCCTGCGCATGGATGCCGAGAAGCTGCAGGTCCTGGACCGGATCAGGGTGGCGCTGGCCGACGACATGTTCGTGCTCTACGCGCAGCCGATCATCGACCTGGAAACCGGCGATACGGTCCAGCGCGAGCTGCTGCTGCGCATGTGTGAACCCGACGGAAACGTCGTCGGGCCGGGGGCGTTCATCGAGGCGGCCGAGCAGTACGGCCTGATTGCCGACATCGACCGGTGGGTGATCCGCCAGGCGGCCCGGCTCGTGGCCAGCGGGCGCCCCGCCCAGATCAACATCTCCTCGCGTACGCTCGGCGACCTGACCACGCTGGACTACATCGCCCGAAGCCTGGAGCGCGAGGGGACCGACCCGTCGCTGCTCGTCTTCGAGATAACCGAGACCGCGATCGTCGCCGACGAGGCGTTGGCGCTGGCCTTCGCCAAAGGCCTGCAAGAGCTGGGATGCGGCCTGGCGCTGGATGACTTCGGCACCGGCTACGGCAGCTTCACCTACCTCAAGCACCTGCCCGTCGACTACCTGAAGATCGACATTGAGTTCGTCCGCGACGTGGTCAGCAGTCCCGCCAGCCGCCACGTCGTCCAGGCCGTTGTGTCGCTGGCCGACTCGTTTGGGCTCAGGACGGTCGCAGAGGGCGTCGAGGACCACGAGACCCTGGACGTGTTGCGGGCGCTGGGCGTGGACTTCGCCCAGGGCTTTCACATTGGGCGCCCCGCCCCGCCACAGAGGCCGGTTGAGGGAGGGCTGGCGCAGGTGGCGTGAGCCGCGGGTCACATGAGCGCATGAGCGATACAAGTCAACGAGAAGGAGCAGCGATGGGTGACAAGCAGACCGACGGCCGCGTGGGCCGCGAAGGCCAGGAGAGCCTGGACCAGGAGCAGGCTCTGGTGGACCTCGACCAGAGCATCGCCGACCGCCAGCAGATGCTCATGGATCTGGGCCAGGAGCTTCTGGACAGCCAACAGCGCGGGCTTGATGAGGAGCGCGCCGCAACACCGCCCGACGAGTTTGACCGCACCGTCGAGTTCGAGCACCGCCAGGGCGAAATCGATCGCCGTCAACAGCGAAACCGTCTGCGCCAGGCCCAACTTGAACAGGCTCAGTCCGGCGGCGACGAACGCCAGGACCTGGTCGACACCCAGCGGGCGGAGGTCCGCGGCGGCCAGCCGGCTGTCCTGGCCACGGCAAGCGAGCTGGAGCGCAGCCGGGTGGCTCGTGCCCAGGCCGCGTTGGAACGTGCCACGAGCGCCACGGAACGCGCCGAAGAGGCGATCCGCAGGGCGCGGTCAGCCAAGCGGCGCGCCGCCGCTGCGCTGGAGCGCGACGCGCCGAGCGATTAGATCGCGGCGTCCAGGACCCAGCGGCTAGAGCGCGGAGTCCAGCAGGAACACTGTGGCGGCGATGTCCGGGTCGAGATGGTTGGCGCTCATCACGGCGCTCACCTCGCGGCCGGTGAGCCGCTGGACGGCGTCGATGAAGTCGGGCTCCATGGCCTTCTGGAAGAGCCGGCGCACGTTGGCCACGGCATCGCCGCTGTCGCCTACTGCCAGCGCCCGCTCGGCCTTGGTGAGCACGTCGGTCATCAACGTCACGACCACGTTGTTGTAGTGAAAGGTGGACGCCGTGCTCGGCCCGCGGCCCAGATACGCACTCTGGATACCCACAAGCGCGCTGGTCACCGCTGCGTTGAGCTCGCCTCCGGTCAGTTGGCGCGTGTCCTCCATCAGCTTGTCCCGGTCATGCCCAGGCGCCTGGAAGGTATCGGCGGGAGTGCGGGTCTCGTCATACATGTTCGTTGGCAGCGGGGTGGCAACGAACCGGCTCGAGGCTCAGACCTCGCCCGCATCCAGACTGCACGATCTCGCGCTTGCGCCACCCCTTGCACCGCGGAGCACGCTTGACGCTGCAACGACCTTATCAGCCATCGCTGCCGGCTCAATGCCGGGTCCAGAACAACTGCGGGCATGGGTAGCCCCCTGTTCGGCGGCTCTCAGGCGGACGGTCCTGCGCGGAGGATGGAGAGCGGGCCGTAGAGGACCCAGCGGCAGGTCACCTAGACATTAGTAGGTCTGGGCGCCCGGCCCCGGAAAGTATTGATGAGCAGGTGGAATTACGCCGGTACGGCCGCTACGATGACGCAATGCTGACGCGCGCACTGCGTGGTGCCGGCCAGGCCTTGGTGTTAGGTACGAGCCGGTGGGGACTTGGCTCGGCCTCGCTTTATCGCCTCCGTATGAGGCCCATCAGGCTGTTTGAGTCCCCAGTCGCAGTGTTGCGGCCGGTGACGCATGCGGCCGCCATGCGCCGCCTGTTCTAACGTGGCTCCCATCGGCAGGATCGGCGTTGGATGGTCGGCGCAAAATTTGCAACCGTCGCGAGCCGATCGGCTCCAGCGGATGCCCGAGACCAACGCCCAGCCCCAGACCCCAGCCCACGCGGGCGTGGCCGCCTCGCGCGGTGGCCGGGTTGACCTCGATGCGTTGCTGGCGCCGCTGTGGCAGTGGCTGGAAGCCGACTCGGCGATCCTGGGGCGGTACGAGCCCGACGGCACGGCGACCTTCCTGATCAACTGGCGGCGCGAGGGGATCGCCGCGAGCGTGGCCGGCGCCGTAGCGCTGGGCGGCAAGAACCTCGTCACGTTGGTTGCCGAAACGGGGCGCCCGGCACGGATCGATGACTACGCGGACGCCTCGGGTCCCATCGGCGAGATCTCGCGCCATGCCGGCAACCGCAGCGGCGTTGCAACGCCGATCGAGATCAAGGGACGCCTGTGGGGGGTGTTGGCCGCCGCGTCGGTCTCTGAGAGCGGCCTCCCGGCCGACACCCAGTCGCGTCTGGCGGGAGTTGCACAGCTGGTGGCCATCGCGATCGCAAACGCCGAGGACGTGGCGGCACTTGAGCGGGAGCAGTCGGCTCTGCGCCGCGTGGCGACACTGATCGCCCAGGGCGTGGCCCAGGAGCAGCTGTTTGCGGCGGTGACCGAGGAGGCGGGCCGCTTGCTCGGCGCCGCCTCTGTTCACCTTGGCCGTTATGAGCCAGACGACGCGGTGACGGTGCTGGGCGCCTGGGGCGCCGAGCGCCTACTGTTGGATGTGGGGATGCGGATGCCCCTGGGTGGGCACAACATCACCACCCTGGTTGCACAGACGGGCCGCTCGGCACGGGTCGACGACTACGGGCAATCCCCGCACCTGATCGACGGGCTGGCGATAGAGAGAAGGGCACAGGCGGCAGTCGGCGAGCCGATTGTGGTCGAGGCACGCGTATGGGGTCTGCTGGTCGCGCTGACGGACGGCCAGGGCGAGCTGCCGCAGGACGCCGGCCAGCGCCTGGCCTCCTTCACCGAGTTAATCGCCGTGGCGATCGCAAACGCCGATAGCCGTGCCTCCCAAGCCCGCCTGGCCGACGAGCAGGCCGCGCTGCGACGCGTGGCCACGCTGGTGGCGCAAGGCGTCGCCCAGGAGCAGTTGTTTGCGGCCGTCACCGAGGAGGCCGGCCGCCTGCTGGGCGTAACGTGGGTCCACCTCGGCCGCTACAACCCCGACAACACCACGACAGCGGTCGGCTCGTGGGGGACGAGGCCGGTTCTGATGGACGTGGGGACCACGGTTGCGCTCGGGGGCAACAACCTTGCGACGATCATCGCTCAGACCGCGGCTGCTGCCAAGCTGGCCTCCGGCGGCCAGACCGACTCCGAGCTTGACCGGCTGTGGCGCCCGGGTGGTCTGGAGTCCGCCGTCGGCGAGCCGATCCTTGTCGAGGGCGGTCTGTGGGGATGGATATCGGCTGCAACCGCCGTTGGGACGCCGCTGCCGCCGGGTACCACCGAGCGTCTGGCGTCCTTCGCCGAGCTTGTGGCAACGGCGATCGCAAACGCCGAGGGGCGCAGGGAGCTCAACGCCTCGCGCGCGCGCATCGTGGCCGCCGCCGATGAGGCCCGCCAGCGCATCGAGCGCGATCTGCACGACGGTGCCCAGCAGGACCTCGTCCACGCCGTGATCGGGCTGAAGCTCGCGCTGCGGGGACTGCGCAACGGCGATGCGGGTGCCACCGAGATGGTGGCCGAGGCACTGCGCCACGCAGAAGACGCAACAGCGGATCTGCGCGAGCTGGCCCACGGTATCCTGCCGGCGGTTCTGACCAGCGGCGGTCTGCGTGCCGGGTCCCAGTCGCTGGTGTCGCGCCTGTCGCTGCCCGTGCGCACGGAGGTAACCGACCAGCGCTTTCCCGCCGCCATCGAGGCCACCGGCTACTTCGTCATGAGCGAGGCGCTGACAAACGTGGCTAAGCATGCCGACGCCACCGGAGCCACGATCAGCGCCGAGGTCGAGGGCGACCAGCTGAAGGTCGAGGTTGCCGACGACGGCGTGGGCGGCGCGCGCGTCGGACCGGCGCGCGGGCTGGGTGGACTGCAGGACCGGGTGGCAGCTATGGGCGGGCGCCTGGAGGTCGTCAGCCCTCCCGGCCGCGGCACCATGGTGCGCGCCTGGCTGCCCGCGGCTTCGTCGCCCTAGCCGTGATCGCTCAGGCGTGCGTGGGGGTATCGCGCATGTAGGCCAGCACCGCCAGCACCCGCCTGTGCTCGGTGTCCGCCGGGTCCAGATCGAGCTTGGAGAAGATCCCCGTGACGTGCTTCTCCACGGCCGCCTGGCTGACCGACAGCGCAGCGGCGATACCGCGGTTTGACTTGCCTTCAGCCATCGCGGCCAGCACGTCGTGCTCGCGCGGGCTCAGCCGGTCAAGGGGGCGGTCGTGTGCCCGGCGCCCGAGCATGCGGGCGACGATCTCGGGATCAAGCGCAGTGCCGCCGTTTGCGACGCGGTGGACGGCGTCCACGAAGGTCTCGACATCGCCCACCCGCTCCTTGAGCAGGTAGCCGACTCCTTCGGCGCGGTCACCTATGAGCTGCTGGGCATAGTGCTCCTCGTAGGACTGCGAGAGGATCAGCACGCCCACATCGGGGCGCTGCTGGCGAATCTGGATCGCGGCGTGCAGTCCGTCATCGCCGAGTCCTGGAGGCATGTGGATGTCGGCGACCACCACATCGGGACGGTGGGCCAGGGCCTTGCGTACGAGGTCCTCTGCGTCGGCGGCCTGGGCGACCACGTCGAAGTCAAACTCGGCGAGCAGTCGCGCGACGCCCTCGCGCAGCAGGACGTCATCCTCGGCGATGACCACGCGTACGCTATCGGGCATCCAACGACCTTACAGTTCCACGCAGGCCTTGGCGTCGGTCGCCGGCGCGTGGTATCTGGAAATCCCTACCACGGTGTCCGAATTTCGGACAAACCGCTCTGGTTTCTCCGACCGAACCACCCTAATATGGGTGGAAAACTTCCGTCGCCGCAAACGCTCACGTTCGCACTGCAATGGGGTTGACAATGCTTACAGGTCACGGTCCCGACACAGACGCCGCAGCCGAGGTCAAGCTCACGCGCCGCGAGCTTGAGGTGCTCGCATTGGCCTCGACGGGCAACACGACGGCAAAGATCGCCGAGAGCCTGTCGTTGAGCCCAGCGACGGTCAAGTCACACTTCGAGAACATCCGCCTCAAGCTTGGGGTCACCGATCGCACCGCAGCAGTGGCGTATGCCATCCGCTCCGGCTTGATCGGCTAACGGGCCGCGCCGCCTCGGCGCACCGTGGCCGGGGCGCCCAAAGATCCGCCTTATGGCGTATGGCGCAGGCCACGCCCGTGGCCGATGAACGGGTGGGACATCAGCAATCCGTCCCGGGCGTTGCGGCTTGACCAACTGTGGCGCCCGGGGCGGGCCCTTATGCGCTCATGCCAGGCGCGCGTCAGACGGGTGGTGCTGCGTGCGCTTCATGCGCGCAGGGGGGTTTCACAGACCACTAGGATGGCCTGAGATGTCTGAGCATACGCAGCGTGCAGCCCTCCACAGCGCCCCGCCGGGGGGCATATCGCGCCAGCTGGGCCATCTGGCCTCGGAGTACGGCAATCGCTTCCTGCTTGAGCCGGCGCCGGACCACCGCCTGCCGCTGCACGGGATGCACCCGGGCGATGCCTTGCGCCTGATCGAACAGGAGCTCGTGCTGGACGGAATCCCCGACCGCAACCTCGCCACCTTCGTGACCACCGAGATGGAGCCCGAGGGCACTCGTGTGATCACCGAGAACCTGCACCGCAACTACATCGACCACGCCGAGTACCCCCAGACGGCCGAGATCGAGCAGCGCTGCATCCGCATGCTCGCCAACCTCTTTCACGCTCCCGGCGACACCACCGGGACGCGCACCCAGGGCTCCTCGGAGGCGATCATGCTGGGTGCACTGTCGCTGAAGTGGAAGTGGCGTCAGCGGCGCGAAGCTAAAGGCGCCGACCACAGTTCCCCAAACCTCGTGTTCGGAGGCGACGTGCACGTGGTCTGGGAGAAGTTCTGCCGCTACTTCGACGTGGAGCCGCGGATCATCCCGCTCCAGCCCGACCGTTACACGATTGGCCCCGAGGACGTTGCGCCGCACGTCGACGAGAACACGATCGGTGTGGCAGCGGTGCTGGGGACCACGTTCACCGGCCACGCCGACGACATCGTCGGGATCAACGACATGCTCGTGGAACTGAAGGACAGAAAGGGCTACGACGTGCCCATGCACGTCGATGCGGCCAGCGGCGGCTTCGTATGGCCGTTTCTGTACCCGCACACCAAGTGGGACTTCCGGCTTGCGCAGGTCCGCTCGATCAACGTGTCCGGCCACAAGTTCGGACTCGTCTACCCCGGTATCGGCTGGCTCGTGTTTCGCGAAACCGCCGATCTGCCGGAGGAGCTCGTCTTCTACGAGAACTACCTGGGCAAGCGCGATGCCACGTTTACGCTGAACTTCTCCACGGGCTCCTCGATGGTGCTGGCCCAGTACTACAACCTCGTGCGACTGGGGCACGAAGGCTACAGCTACGTGATGGAGACCATGCAGTCAAACGCGCGCCTTCTGGCCGCCGAGATCACAGCCATTGGCGAGTTCCACATCATCGGCAGCGGCGACGCCGAGCAGCTGCCGCTCGTCGCTTTCCGGCTCGATGGCGAGCATCCATATGACGAGTTCGACATCGCCTCCCAGCTGGCCTCAGAGCGTGGCTGGATGCTGCCGGCATACACGATGCCGCCCAACGCCGACCACGTGAAGGTGATGCGCGCGCTGGTCAAGCTGTCGCTCGGTTACACGCTCGTGACCACCCTGGCGCAGGACATCTCCGAAGCGTGCGCTGTGCTCGCCAAGAAGGGCTCCCTGCACCCCCACGACCGCAAGCGCGTAAAAACGGGCACCGGTTACTGACCGGGGGCCCCGGTCGGCTGCGGCGGCGGACGCCCGCCTGGTCTGCCGCCGGCGGATCAGGCCGGGGTGGACAGCGCGGGGGCGGTGCGTCGCCAATGCAGCCCCCGTAACACGAGCGCGTCGTCGGCGCCGTCCAGGACGCCGCCTGCGGGGTCGTCGTCGCCGCTTTGGCGAACCAGGTCGCGCGCGGGGTGGTAGATCTCATAGATCACCAGCGCGCACAGGCAAGCGACGGCAAAGTCGCGGACGCACACCGTGATCAGAAACGGGTTCTGACCCCAGCCGCCTTCGTTGCTGGGCAGGTAGAAGTACATCCTGGCCACCCACAGCCACGTGTCGATGAGCATCCACGCGAGCAGCGGCTTCCACCGCGGCACCGCCAGCACCGCGAGAGGTACAAGCCACAACGAGTACTGGGGGCTCCATACCTTGTTGGTGATCAGGAACGCCGAGACCACGAGGAACAGAAGCTGAGCCAGGCGCGGCCGCCGCGGCGCCGAAAGCGCGATCCATGCCACTGCCGCCAGGCAGGCGATCAGCAGCACGGCGATGACCGCATTGAGCTCGGTCGGTGTCTGGTGCGGAGCAAGCGGACCGTCAAAACCGCCCCAGCCCGTGAACTGCGCAACGACGTTGTAGAGCGAGTCAGGATCGGCTCCGCGCGTGCTGTTCAGGCGCAGGAATTCCAGCCAGCCGTGGGGGAACAGGAACACGATCGGCGCGTTGACCACCTCCCAGCTGACGATTGCGGCAAATGTGGCCCGCAGCCCCGGTTTGAGCTTTCCCGTGCGCAGGCACAGGACGAGTATCGGGATCAGGAATAACACCGGATAGAGCTTGGCCGCCGTGCCGAGCCCGATCAGCACCCCGGCAAGGGCCGGGCGTCTCCGCGACCACGCAAGCAGAGCGCCGGTCGCCAGCGCCACGGCCAACAGGTCGAAGTTGGTAAATGCCTGCACGATGACGATGGGGCAGACGGCCAGCAGCACGCCGTCCCAGACCCGCCTCCGTGTGATGCGGATGACGAACCAAACGGTCAGCAGCCAGAACACCGATGCACCCAGCGCCATGATGTTGAAGTAGACGTTGTTGGGAATCGAACGCGGCAGGTAGACGAAGTGCTTGGCGACGTCCAGGTAGCCGTGCGTCAGCTCGGCTCCCGCCCACATGTACATCCCGGTCAGCACCGGGTATTCCATGTAGTGCTTGTATTCGGTCGGCTTGCCCTTTTCTTCGATCCACGAGTGCTGGTAGGGGAACGCTTCTTCTTCGAACCCCTCGGCGCCGTAGAGCGGGATGACGTCCGAATAACACGCGTAGCGGAAGGGCAGGCCGTGAGCCCAGGTGGGCGTGGTGTGCAGGCACGGCGACTTCTGCACCCACCCCGCCACGAGCGTGCCGCCGGCCAACGTGAGGATGACCGCCGCGGGCACCCACAGCTTGCGTTGCAGCCGAGCCGGGACCAGGCGCCTCCAGGGCCCCGTCAGCTGGCTTGAAAGCGGCTGTCGCTCCCCGTCCATGCCGGGATCGTAAACGCCGGCGGCCGGCGAGCACAAAAGATGGGCCATTTGACCGATAGAGAGGCGTCCGATGGCAGTCGATGAGGTGGGTGGGACATCGAAGCAGTGACCCCGGGCGCCGCGGACTGACTTGACCGCGGCGCCCGGGTTTCTTTGCGTCAGTGGTCGATCGTCTGTCCAGGACCGGACGCGGCGGCTGCCAGGCGCAATGCGCCATTGGTCCAAACGCCCCTTTTGGCCTTGACAGGCGCGCGGCGGCCCCTACACTTGGTCGCAGCAGTCAATAGACCGCTGATAAAGGCAAACCCGTCGTGAGGCGGGGGCGCAAAGTCAGAGATCTCCGCAGGAGATAGCTCGACCGCCAACGGCCAACGCCATGGAGGGCTATCTTGCTTGCACGCTTGTCACATCGACGGTCTCGCGGTCATCACGGGCAGCACGCCCGGTTTGCACCCCCCGTCGCGCGGCGCACCGTCTGCGGTGGAACCAGACCGGTGGACGCGGGTGTCAGGCGAGCACAGCAGGTCTTTCCACGCGCGTGCGAAAGCCCGGTGTTCCTGCGCCCATTGCCCAAGGTGGGCTGTCGGGAGGACAATCCGGGCTGCCGGTGAGAAGGGAGCTTTGGCCGGTTCTTAGTGGCGCCGGCCCAAGTGAGATCAGACTCCAGCGGAGGCTGGAGGCGCAGTCTGGAGGGGATTGACGAAAGCCCCGGCGGGTTATCCCGCCGGGGCTTTCGCTTTAACGCATGACGGTGCCCGTGGGCGGCGGCACCGCCGCCGCCTCGCTGTCGAGCCGCGCGTCCGTCCGGACGCCTACCCTCCGGCGACGTCGCGGCGCAAGAACACCAGGTACGCGGCAAACAGCGACGGCAGCGCATAGAGCGCGCACACCCAGGCCGAGTGCGCGATCGGCCCCCAGTCGGTTGGCGTGCGCAGTAGGCCCTGCCAGGCCTGAAGCTGCCCTGTCAAGAGGTATGGGTGGATCGCTTCCAGGCCGGGGATGGCCGTGACGATGTAAAGCACGATGACGACGCCGATGGTCCCGACCACGGCGGCGGCGCTGTTGCGCGTGACGGTGGACAACAGCACCCCGATGCTCACCACTGTCAGCAGCGGGATCAGCACAGCCGCGTTTGCCGCCACAATCAGCAGGAGCGCTTCCGGTGCTGAGACCACTGTGTCCGAGAGGGTGATCACGTGGTGAAAGCCCCAGGAAGCGACGCCCGCAATCGTCGCAATGGCGGCGGCACCAAACACCGCTGCGGCCGCGTAGGCCATCGCGGCAAGCGTCTTTGCGGCGAACACCTGACCGCGATCGACCGAGCGCGTGAGGATCGTCTTCAGCGTGCCGTTTGAGTCCTCGTTGGCGACGATGTCACCAGAGACCAGCGCGGCGATCAGGGGCAGTAGAAACGCCGACTCGAAAAGCAGCATCAACACCGGGGTTGCCAGGCCCGACTGCGTGATCTCGGTGGCGAAGATCCCGCCGTGACGATCCGGGCCTTGGTGGAAGTTCCAGAACACCACGAAGATCAGCGGAGGTATGGCCCCCAGCGCCAGCCCCAGGTAGGTCCGCCTCTGCGCCATCAGTTTGCGCAGCTCCCACGAGACGATCGTCAGCGTTGACGGCCTGCCCGAGAGCATCCGACGCGGGGGCAGCTCTGCGGTTGCGGTCGCCACGCTCATACCGTCCCGGCGGCCCTCTCGGTGGTCTCCGCGGTGCCGCCGCTTGCCGCGCCGGCGGGCGCCGTGCCATCTGGTGTTGCCATGCCATGCGCGGCGGCCCCGCCGCCCTCGGTGAGTTCGAAGAACAGGTCCTCCAAGCTGGCGAGCGTGGGTGCCATGCGGTAGATGGCCACCCCGGCGGCCCCCAATGCCAGCGACAGTGCTCCGGCGTCACGCTCGGATGCGTCAAAGCGCAGCTCGGCCTCCCCGACGCTCAGCGCATGGATTCCGGGTGTGGTCCGCGCCAGCTCGGCGGCCCTCCTGTCGTCGCTTGTGTGCAGCCGGTAGCCGTTGCCCGCAGCCCCACGCAGGTCTGCCAGCGGCCCCTCGTACGCGACCTTGCCGGAGCGCACGATCGCCACCCGGTCACAGATTTCCTGCACCTCGGCGAGCTGGTGGCTTGAGAGCAGCACGGTGATGCCCTCAGAGGCCAGGCGGCCGATCAACACTCGCATGTCGCGAATGCCCGCCGGGTCAAGGCCCGTCGCGGGCTCATCCAGCACCAGCAGCTCGGGCCGGCGAAGAAGCGCTCCCGCGATGCCAAGCCGCTGGCCCATCCCATGCGAGTAGGCGCCCGCGCGTTTATCGGCGGCGTCTGTCAGATCGACGGTGTCAAGGACCTCATCGACGCGCGCGCGCGCGCCAAGGCCATCCAAGGCGGCCATCATGCGCAGGTTCTTACGCCCTGAGAGGTAGGGGTAGAAGCGCGGCGCTTCCACGAACCCCGCGACGCCATCCAGCGCCCGGGCGCCCTCGCGGATGGGGTCGCGGCCGAACAGCTCGATGTGCCCGGCGGTGGGCATGATCAACCCCAGAAGCATCCGCAGGGTCGTCGTCTTGCCTGCGCCGTTTGGCCCCAGGAAGCCGTAGACCTCGCCCGCGTTGACGTTCAGGTCGATGTGATCGACGGCCAGCAGGTCCTTGTAGCGCTTGACCAGGCCCCGGGCCTTGACCGGGGGGCTGTCGCCGGCGACGCTAGCCATCGTTGGCGGCCGCAGCGGCGCCGAGCGCCACCTAGAGGCCCCGTGCGACTTCCTGCACCGCTGCGGGCGCCACGGCCCCGGCGACCACATACCGCACGCCGGAGCGCTCGAAGCTGAGGATCGTGCCGAGCGCCGTCGCCAGCTCGCTGGCCGTGGAACCGTTGATCGAGACTGTCGGCAGCCCTGCAAGCGGCCCCGAGCCCGACCCGCCGGCGCCCGTTTCGGTGATTTCGTCGACCACGACAGCGCTCAGCCCCTGGCCGTGTTTGGTGATCTTGCCCGGACTGCGCTCGCCCGCGCGGCGGATTCCGGCGCGGCCAGGAGCCCGTCCGGGTTGGCCGGCGCCCGCCACCGGGGTCATGGGGACCATGGTGCCGGAGCGCGTCTTGGCGGGGGCGAGCTCGGTGACGGTTGACCCCGGGGGCGGCGAGATTTCAAATACCGAGCTTTCCACTGGGCCGTAGGTGACTTCGCTGACCGCCAGTTCGACCACGGGCGATGCGCTCTCGGTCGAGTACACGGCCGCGCGCAGGGGCACGCCGTGGACGGCGTCCCACGCAAGCTCCACAGCGCCAAGCAGGCTGCCCTTTTCCTTGGGCGAGATCCTGACCGCGTAGGCGGCCTGGCCGGCGACATCGGTCGGTTCTGCGCCGGAGATCGTCGCGCGGCGTTGCGCGCGTGCGATCGCCTTTTCGATCTGCGCCACGCTGGGTTGCTGGCTGTCTCCCCCGTCACTGTGCGATGTCTGCGCCGGCAGCGTGTAGCGGTAGACCGTGTTCGGCGCAGCACCGTAGATGGAGACGGTGTTGTGGTCGAGTACCACCTGCGTGTCGCCTTCGCTTGTTTGCAGCTCCAACCGTGCCTGGCCGTTGGCTGAGACCCACAGACGCCCCGAGCCGCCCTGTAGCAGTGGGCTTGAGGCCAGGCCGCTGGACCCGCTGGGTCCGCTGGCAAGGCTTGCGCCTTCAAGCAGCGTGTTTGTGTACTGGATGGTCGCGCTGAGGCCCTGCACGGGCTGTGCCTGGAGCGCGCCTTGGATCGCCTGGGCAAGCCCCTCCGGCTTGGGCACCGGGCCTCCGTCCAGCGCGAAGGCCGCCGCCGTGGCCCCGGCGCCCGCGATCAGCACGCCCGCGCCCAGGGCCAAGAGGCGAGTCAGAGGGAGTCTGCGGAGCAGGCCGCTCATGCAAGTACCAGGCTAGCGCCGGACCTACAGCGCCGCTAAAGGCGTGCCTCCGAGCCGCGGAGGCCGAGCGCGGCTGATCCCAGCCGCCTTTTCGGATATCTTCCCGGCGGCGATGACCTTGATCGTGATAGCCGCAGTCGTGTGGGTCGTGCTCGGCCTGGGGATCTTCTCCTTTGCCGTCAGGCGTGGGCCGCGCGGCTCCGGAGAGGTGCTGGATCCGTCCTCTTCGACCAGCCGCTGGGCCATTAACGGCGTGATGCTGCTCGTGGTGGCTTTCGGGCTGGCCGTGCCCGCCTGGGTGCTGGCGTCAAACGGCTCCGACCAGGCTGCGAGCGCGCCCGGGGGCGTGCACCTGAACGCCACCCAGCAGAAGGGCCGACACCTGTTCGGCACCACCTGCGTCTTCTGTCACACGCTCAGCGCCGCCAACTCTGTGGGTCGAACAGGCCCCAACCTTGACGTGCTCGTCGGCGGCCTCGGCTCGAACTACGCAGCCCGCAAGCAGCTCGTGCTGTCGGCGATCGAATCCGGCTTTGCCGGCACTTACGGCCAGATGCCCGCCCAGCTGTTCCAGGGCCCAGAAGCGCAAGAGGTGGCCAGCTTCGTGGCCGCCGTCGCCGGTCACTGACCGGTCCCGGTCCACGCGCCGGGTCAAGAACCCGGTAGTTGCGTGCTTGCGGGCCGCCGCCACGATCTTCCGTCCCCCGTCTGAAATAGCATGCGCCCACAGTTGCAACGCATCCCGGCGAATCACAGGTACGGCGTCTTGGCTGCGTGGAAGCTGGCCAACCAAAGCAGCGCCCTCTCGGTTTGACCAACCCAACCGGAACCATCAGCCGCCATCAGCCCAGCCGCGCGGTCGCGGCCAAGCCGGGTGCGTCGTGGTGGACCGAGGTGGCCGATGTGCGCGACCGAATCGAGCGCCGCCGGGCGATCGAGCGTGTGACGCGCCAGCGCGGCGGTCTGCCCCCACGTCGGGCGGCAGCCAGGCGAACGGTAACGATCACGGGCAAGGCTTCCCCCGCGCACGCTCTCCCCGACCGGCTGGCGCAGGCAGAGGCGCAAGCGCACGCACAAGCTGTTGCCGGCGCCGCCCGGCGCCGCCCCCAGCGCTCGACTTCGGAATGGCTGGGATCAAGCCCGGACAGGCTCGCTGCATGGGCCGTGGCGCTCGGCTTCCTGCTCGTCGTGGCAGCGCTGTTGAGCGCTCACTGAGCGCCGAAGTTGCGGGCGCTTTCCCCCTCGTCGAACAGCACACCGACTGGCACGCCCGCGCACACGGCGATCGTCTAGGGTCTGGCGAGGATGAGCGCCCAGCCGCATAGCGATTCGCCGTCCACGGCGGCCGATGTGATGGCGCTTGTTGGCAAGCGGGACATCCGCTTCATCCGCTTCTGGTTCACCGACATCCTGGGGCACCTGAAGTCGTTCTCGATCAACGCCCAGGAACTCCCGGACGCCTTCGAGGCCGGCATGGGATTTGACGGCTCCTCGATCACGGGCTTCAACGCCATCGAGGAGGCCGACATGGTGGCGATGCCCGACCCCAAGACTTTCGCGGTGCTGCCGTGGCGCCCGGACACCCAGGGCGCGGCAAGGATGTTCTGCGACATCCTCACGCCGGAGCGCACTCCATATGAGGGCGACCCCAGGCACGTGCTGCGGCGGGCCGTCGAGCGTGCCAACTCGATGGGCTTTGACACCTTCAACGTGGGCCCCGAGCTTGAGTACTTCCTCTTTCGCGACAACCACTCCACCGAGCCCCTGGACGAAGGCGGCTACTTCGACCTGACCACGCTGGACGCCGGCACAGACGTGCGCCGCGAGACGGTGCTTGCGCTCGAGCAGTTGGGGATCCACGTCGAGTACACACACCACGAGGCCGGTCCCTCCCAGCACGAGATCGACATGCGCTACGCCGACGCCCTGAAGATGGCCGACGACTGCATGTCCTACCGGATCACGGTCAAGGAGTACGCGGTCAAGTACGGCTGGCACGCCACGTTCATGCCCAAGCCGATGTTCGGGCACAACGGCTCTGGGATGCACACCCACCAGTCGCTGTTTGCCGACGGCAAGAACGCCTTCTTTGATGCCGACGACCAGTACTTCCTCTCGGACGCCGGGAAGGCGTTCATCGCCGGCCAATTGCGCCACGCGCGCGAGATCTGCTCGATCTTTGCGCAGTGGGTCAACTCCTACAAGCGCCTGGTGCCCGGCTATGAGGCGCCCGTCTACCTGGCCTGGTCGCGGCGAAACCGCTCGGCGCTGGTGCGCGTGCCCCTCTACCACGAGGGCCGCCAGCAGGCTGTGCGGGCCGAGCTGCGCTGTCCCGATCCGGCGTGCAACCCCTACCTGACGTTCGCGGCGCTTCTGCAGGCGGGCCTGGAGGGCATCGAGAAGGGTTACGAGCTGCCGGAGCCGATGGAGAAGAACCTCTACCACCTCTCCGGCGAGGAACGCAAACGCCTGGGAATCGGCCAGCTGCCGGAGACCCTCGGCGAGGCGATCGAGTTGACCGCCGAATCCGAGCTTGCCCTGCGCACGCTGGGCGAGCACATGTTCAACCGCTACGTCGAGCTAAAGCGCCAGGAATGGGAGGAATACCGCGTCCAGGTGACGCAGTGGGAGCTTGACCGCTACCTGTCGGTGCTCTAGCCCCGGTCGGCGGCGGCCAGCGGTCCAGGCGCGGGTGGCGGGGCCCTAAAGGCTAGGCGCCGGCGGCGGCGGGTCGCCCGGGCAGTGGGCAGGCGATCGGGCGCATGGGGGCAAGCGACCAGTGCATCGCTTGCAGTGCGTGGCCAAAGGCCGCCGGGTGGCGGGGGGCGATCTCGGCCAGCAGCGCCAGCGCGCCTAGCGCCTGGGAGCGGTAGGCGTCCTCGCCGGTCAGCTCGGCCAGCCGCAGCATGCCCAGGGCCGCACTTGACGGCCCCGCGGGGATGGGGCTGTCCTCAAGGTCCTTGCGTCGGGCCACCAGCGGTTCTGCGTCGGCGGCGGTCGCGTAGAAGCCGCCGCGCACGTCATCGCCGAAGCGCTCGATGATGGTGTCGGCGAGCGTCTGTGCCTCGGTCAGCCAGCGCTCGGTGCACGTCGCTTCAAAGAGCGCCAGCAGCGCCTCAAGCAGGTAGGCGTGGTCCTCCAGATAGGCGTCAAACCGCGCCTGGCCGCCGGCAAAGGAGCGCTGCAGGCGGCCGTTGGAGTCGCGCATGGTGCCCAGGATGAACTCCGCGCAGCTCTCGGCGGCGGCTTTGTAGCGTGGCTCGTCCAGCACCGCGCCGGCGTCGGCCAGGGCGCTGATCATCAGCGCGTTCCAGCTCGCCAGCCGCTTGTCGTCAAGCGCCGGGGCCGGCCGCGCACCGCGCACGCCAAGCAGGGCTGCGCGGATGCGCTCGCGCTGCGCCGCCGGTGGCTCTGGCCCGGTGGCCGTGAGCACGTTCAGGCCCGCGCGCGGGTGGTGGGGGTCGGTGAAGTTGCCCTCCTCGGTGGCCGCAAACCAGGCGATTGCGGCGTCAGCGTCGGAATCGTCAGGCAGGGCCTCGCGCAGCTCGGCGATCGTCCACACGTAGTAGGCGCCCTCCACGCCGTCCGAGTCTGCGTCAAGCGCGCAGAAGAAACCACCCTCGGGTCCGCGCATGTCGGTAAGCGCCCAGTCCAGCGTCCGCCGGCAGGTCTCGGCCAACAGGGGCTCGGGCGACAGCGCATAGGCGTGTGCGTAGGCACGCGCCAGCAGCGCGTTGTCGTAGAGCATCTTCTCGAAGTGCGGCACCGTCCAGGTGGCGTCGACCGTGTAGCGATGAAACCCGCCCGCCAGCTGGTCCTGGATGCCCCCGGCGGCGATCGCGTGCAGTGTGTCAAGCGCCATTGCCGCCTCCACGCCGTCGGGCGTCGGGGCGCCGGCAGCATCGCTGCGGGCGCGCGCCAGCAGGAACTCGACCACGGGCGTCTGCGGGAACTTGGGCGCCGACCCGAAGCCGCCGTTGTCGGCGTCGAAGTAGTCCTCCAAGGCCGCCACCGCGCCGTGGAGGGCCTGCGTTGAGATCGGCTGCTCAGACGGCGACAGGCGCGCGGCGCCGGCCAGCTGCTCGGCGATCGCCTCGCCGGCCTGCCGGATCTCATCGGCGCGCTCGCGCCAGGCCTCGGCGATCGACTCCAGTACCTGTGACCAGGCGGGCGCGCCGTAGCGCGGCTTGGGCGGGAAGTAGGTGCCCCCGTAGAAGGGGACGCCTTCGGGCGTGATGAAGACGTTCAAAGGCCAGCCACCCTGACCGGTCATTCCCTGGACGGCCTCCATGTAGATGGCGTCGACGTCGGGGCGCTCCTCGCGGTCGACCTTCACGCATACGAAGTGCTCGTTCATGACCGCGGCGATGGCGGGGTCCTCGAAGGACTCGCGCTCCATCACGTGACACCAGTGACAGGAGGAGTAGCCGATGGAGACCAGCAGGGGACGGTCAGACACCCGCGCGGCCTCCAGCGCCTCGGGGCCCCATGGCAGCCAGTCCACGGGGTTGTTCTGGTGCTGGCGCAGATACGGCGAACTCTGGAGCGCAAGCGCGTTTGGCATCGCACGCAGGCTAGCGACAGCGAGCGCTACGGGAGGCGTGCCAGCGCCGGTAGCGGCGCCAGCAACTGCTGTTGGGGCGTCAGGCCGTCCAGGCCTCCAGCGGCTGCCCATGAGCCGGTCTGCTGTCCGGCGCGCGAGAACGTGGCTCGTGAGACAGAGACGCGGAAGCGCCTGCCGCCCAGCGTGCCGCTGATGGTGTGGTTGGTCGAGATCAGCACCGTGCCGTGCGCGGCACGGGAGCCCGTCACCGTGATCGGGCGTGCCTGCAGCTTGCCGTGGGAGATCGGCAGGGTGCCCGTCAACGCCACCCCGGGCACGAACGAGAAGTGCGCCAGGCGCACGGCCCGGGACGTCAGCTTGGCGTAGCCGCCGCGCAATCCCCCAAAGCGTGAGCCGTTGGGCAGTTCCTGCTCGGCCTGCAGCGTCGCGGCGATCGCCAGCCGATCGAGGTCTACCACCGTGTCGAGCACCGCTGTCACAGTGCGCCCGCGCCTGCCCGAAAGGCCGGGTGTGGGTTTGATCTCCGACAGCCGTGTCGGAGTGATCGGCGTCGGGCCAAAGACGTTGTGCGTAGGCCCGCACGGCGTCACGGCAGTGCCGGCAAAGAACTGTGACACGGCGCCGGAAGCGCAGCCGCTGAGGTCGCTGCCCAGCACCGAGTGGCCGGTGTACGGGACCACCTCGACCTGGGCGCCGGGGATTGCAGCGGCGACGGCGCGAGCATCGGCGGTGGGGGTGCGCAGGTCCTGGCCGCCGGAGAGAATCAGCGTGGGCACATCGGGTAGAGCACCCGTCGCGGCCGGAGCCG
>CAJCIJ010000104.1 GCA_903970315.1 Actinomycetota bacterium | reverse complement strand
CGCAACGACAACCGGGTCGCAGCCATCCTCGCCTGGCACTTCCAGCCGGGCTCGCCGAGCGGCGAGCCCGCGCCTCATCTCATCACCGCCGCCGCCGTGTGCAAGGACGTCGAGGACCCCGCGCTGCGCGCCGAGTACTTGGTCGCGCTGTGGCTACTCGTGTGGGTGACCGTGGCGATCGACCGTAAGACGATCGGAGCCGGGCGCGTCGGCCTCGTCCTGGACGGCGCCATCGCGCTGACCGCGCCTGAGCTCGCTGACTTCGGCTTCCGGCGCGGCCCCAAGAGCGACGCCTACCGCGGCGACTACTACACGCTGCAACCGTGAGCGCGCCAGATCTCCTCGGCCTTGCGCGCCCACTGCTCAGGCAGCGCGGCGCGCAGCTCGGCCAGGAATTCGTCGGGCGCCGTGGCGGTGGCCTCGGGAAGCGCCGCGAAGAACTCGTCGATCTCCGCCGTGGTCTGCGCCAGCGACTCGGGGTGGTTTGACTCGGTCCATTCGAGGATGGCGCCGGCCACCTCCTCCAGCGACGCGCGCTGCGCGATCCGAGCGACCCGCAGGATGGCGGCAGCTCCGAGGTGCTTGTCGCGCCGGCCCCATGGGTACGGCTCGATGCCCAGCGAGCTGACCGCGCGACTCATGCCGCCGGTGTCAAGGCCGATGAAGGTGGCGGCCTGCGAGAGCGTCGGCAGGGAGCGGACGTACTCCGAGCGGGTGCGGGCAGCGACGGCGGACATGTGCCTACCGTAGCACAGGAGACGCTGCGATTACACTGATGACAGCCATCGCAGAGGTCACAGGCATTGTCCCGCGACGCGTTGCGGCCGCTCGCATCGGCTCAGCTCAACGCCGTCCTGGCCCTGACCCCGCCGCCGCCGTGACCGCTTCACGCCGCCACCGATAGCCCCAGTCGACCCAGCCCCAGGCTCTCGCCACACGCCCACAGCGCACCTTCCCCCGCTCAAGCATCCGTGCTCCGGCCAGCCGTCCAGGCTGTCCCCAAAGGCATCCCTGCTGCTCAGCGTCGCTACGCTCCGCGTCGTGCGCCAGGTGGCCGCCGACTTCGCCCAGTTTGCAGACCTAAGGAACGCGACGCCCTACGCGGCACGCCACACCTTTATGAGCTGCTGCCTGCAGGCTGGGCTCTCGCTGGCGACGATCGCGGGCTGGTGTGGCACGAGCATCCAGATGATCTCCGAAACCTATGGCCGCATGATCCGTCGCTACGAGGGGGCGTCGCCGGTGACGCTCAACGAGCAGTTCCAAACGGCTAGGGTTGAGGCGATGACGCTGCTTTCAGCCCCCTCGACGACCCCTTCTCCGCAGCAGGGTGGGCCCATAGGTGGGCCCATAGCCGGAAAACTGCCGCGGGCGAAGAGGCGTTTAGTGGCTGTTTAGCAGGCATTTCGGCGAGATAGCTCAGTTGGTAGAGCACACGACTGAAAATCGTGGTGTCCCCGGTTCGAGTCCGGGTCTCGCCATAGGAAAGTCCCCAGTCCCTTCGCCCTCGTCGGCGGTCCGGCTGGCGGTGTCGCCGCCGCGATGTGACGTTTGACTATCGGTTGCTGCCCAGATGCGGCGCAAAGCCGATCCCGAGACCGTCTGCCACGCCCGCAAGCCGCCTGTCCGCAGTCCACAGAGAGGTTTCCGGCCGGACCTTGGTCGAGGCGAGAAGCTGTGCGTCCACGTAGCCCACGCCGGCTCCATAAAGGCGGCCGCGCTCGATCCAGTCCAGGAGTTCGCCGTCGCCGACGACCTCCGCCCGCGGCAGGTCCGTCAGCAGCCGCAGGATCTCGGTGCGGTTGGTGATGTTGCCCAGTGCCAGCTCACCAACGACCCAGGGATGAGCAAGAACCACGTCTTGCTCGAGGAGGGCTGCCAGGGCCTGGTCTCCCGTCTGCAGATGGTTGATCCAGACAGAGGTGTCAACCAGAATCACTGCTGCTGACTGCGGCGCCGAGGCGGAACCTCGAGTGCGGGCTCACTTCCGCCCAGGCGTGCCAGCCGTCGTGCACTCTCGCGCTCCACCAGCGCGCAAAGCGCCGTTCGCACAAGTGCGCTCTTAGCGGTCGTGCCAGTGAGCCGCTGCGCCTCCGCGACCAGGTCGTCATCCAACGCCAGTGTCGTCCTCATGGGAGCCTTTCGCTACGCATCAATCGAGGCATCTAATGATGCCACATTCTGTGCCGGAACTCAGGGTGCGGCAACCCTCGTCGGTCTTGCCGGCCCCTGCGTCGCGCAAGTGGGAGGTGTCGCGGGGCCCGCAGGATCTAGCCCTGCTGGGCTGTGGGCCGCACGAGGATCTCGTTGACGTCCACGTGTGGCGGCTGCGAGATCGCGTAGATCACGGCCCGCGCGATGTCGTCGTCCTGGAGTGCGTTGGTGGGGCGGTTGTCAAAGAATGGCGTGTCGGTCATGCCGGGCTCGATCAGGGTTACGCGGATTCCCGTGCCTTCCACGTCCTGGCGCAGGGCCTCGCCCATCGCTGTGACCGCGTGCTTGGTGGCGGAGTACATCGAGCCGGGCAGCGCCCGCCGCCCCGCGACACTGGACGTGATCAGCACATGGCCCTTGGTCTGTTCCAGCGCGTCAAGCGTGGCCCGGATGGTCAGGGCAGCTCCGTAGACGTTGGTGAGCACCATGTCGCGCCAGTGCTCGGGTGTGTCGGAGCGAAAGCCACGCGGACCACCGAATCCGGCGTTGGCGAATGCCGCGTCGATGCGCCCGAAGGTGGCCAGCGATTCGGCGACCATGCGCTGCTGGTCCTCCCACTCGGTCACGTCACAGCGCACGGCCAGCGCGGCATCGGGCCCGCCGAGCTCGTCGGCCAGGTCGGCAAGCCGCTGCTCGGATCGCGCCGCCAGCACCACCCGCCATCCGGCGGCGCGGGCGTGCCGGGCGGTGGCCGCACCGATGCCCGACGAGGCGCCAGTGATGAGCATGACCTTCTCGTCGCTGTTGGCGGGCTCACTCATTGGCTTTCAGAGGCATGGTCGCAGACGGCGTGGCTCCTCGCCTCATGAGCTCGCCAGCTGTGCGGAGAGTACGCCCAGGTCGAGGCCGCGGCATAGGCCGGGATCAACTGCCTATGCAATACTTAGGCACTTGTCAAAAGACCTGTCCCTCGGAGACGCCGCCACAGCCATTGGCGTCAGCGTGGACACACTGCGGCGATGGGACCGGGCGGGCAAGTTGCGGACTCACCGTGACGAGCGCAACCGCAGGACCGTGCCGGTCACCGAGGTCAAGCGGCTGACGAGCAGACCGACACGGCACCGCACCGGGACCTCAAGTTCGGCCCGCAACCGGTTTGCGGGCGTGGTGCGCTCGGTCGAGGTCGGCGGCGTGATGGCGCTGGTGGAGCTGCAGGCCGGGCCGTTTTTGGTTACAGCGGCGATCACGCGCGATTCCGTCGAAGAGCTGGGCCTCAAACCGGGGGTCCAGGCGACAGCCCGGGTCAAGGCGACCTCCGTGATGATCGAAACGACGAAAGGAACCTAGATGCCAGTTCTCGTCCCGCGCCGCCTGACGTCGGCGCTCTTGGCCACGGGGCTTATCGGCGCGTGTCTTGCGGCGGTGGTCGTGACGGCCCCATCGGCGCCGGCGGCCACAGGCAAGGTCACCGCGATCTACGCCGGCTCCCTGGCCGACATCATGGAAAAGGCCCTGGGCCCGGCTTCGAAGCGGCCACCGGGGACCCGTTTGAAGGCTTCGCGGGCGGGTCAAACGAAGACGCTGCGGCGATCAAGGGCAAGGTCCGCCAGGCAGACGTGTTCGTGAGCGCCGCTGCATCGGCCGACCAGGAACTGGAAGGAGCGGCCAACGGCGACTGGGTGTCCTGGTACTCGACGTTCAACTCATCAGCGCTGGTTCTGGGCTATGACCCCAAGACCAAGTTCGGCAAGCAGCTGGCGGCAGGCCGGCCCTGGTACCGGGTGCTCACCGAGCCCGGGATTCTCGTTGGGCGCACCGAACCCAAGGCCGACCCCAAGGGCCAGTTGACGGTTGAAGCGATCGATGCGGCCGCCAAAAAGCTGCACGACAGAAAGCTGCTGAAGGCACTCAAGACGTTTCCGATCTTCGAAGAGACGTCGATGCTCGCGCGCCTGCAGGCCGGTCAGCTCGACGCGGGGTTCTTCTACGTCGTCGAGGCCAAGAAGGCTGATGTGCCCACGGTGCCACTGACGCCCGTCTACAAGTACGCCGACTACACGATCACGATCCTCAACAACGGCGAAAATCAGGCGGGCAGCGAAGCGCTGGTGCAATACCTGCTCAGCCCGCAGCGCAAAGCCGTGGACGCGCAGTACGGGCTGGTGCCGTTGAAGCCCGAGTTCCACGGCGATGCCGCGGCGGTGCCCTCGGCGCTGCGCAGCGTCGTCGGCGCCGGCTAGCGATGCGCGCTCGGGCAAGCAGCCCGCTGCCCTGGTTGGGCGGGCTGCTTGCCCTCTATCTGCTGGTCCCGATTTTCGCGTTCCTGGGGCGGCTGGCCGGTGGGGCACATGCCGCGCCGGGGCTCGGTGCGGCGTTGTCAACGTCGCTGGTCACCGCGACCGTCTCGGCGGCGGCGGTGGCCGTACTGGGCACCCCGCTCGCTTACCTGCTGGCCCGCAGCCGGGGGGTTTTCTCACGGGTCCTTGTCGCACTCGTGGCGCTGCCCTTGGCGTTGCCGGCGCTGATGAGCGGGGTGCTGCTGCTCTATGTCGTCGGTCCATTCACGGTTGCCGGTGAACTCTTCGACGGCAAGCTGACCGACACCCGGACGGCGATCGTTCTCGCCCAGGTCTTCGTCGCAGCGCCCTTTTTGATCATCGTGGCGCGAGCGGCGTTTGCGGCCATTGACCCAGCGCTTGAGGACGTGGCGGCCACGCTCGGACTCGGCCGCTTAGCGCGCTTTGCCCGCGTTGCGGTATGGGCGGCGCTGCCCGGGGTCGCCGCTGGGATAGTCCTGACCTGGCTGCGTGCCTTCTCGGAGTTCGGCGCCACAGTGATCCTCGCCTACCATCCGTTCTCGCTGCCGGTGTACACGTTCGTGCAGTTCGACGAGACCGGTCTGCCCGCCACGATGCTGCCGATCGCCCTCGCGCTTTTGGTCGCGCTGATGATTCTGTTGGTGGTCCAGGTGCCAGCACCTCGCCGGCGGGGCACCATGCCGCCGATGATCGCTCCCGTCTCGGTCTCACCGTGCCAACCGGTGACACTGGACTTCTCGCTGGCCAGGCAGCTCGGCAGCTTTTCGCTGCGGGTTGCCCATCGGTCAACCAGCCCGTGGCTGGCCTTGATGGGTCCGTCGGGCGCTGGGAAGACGCAGACCTTGCGCCTGCTTGCCGGCCTTGCCCCCATGAACCCCGGTGGACACGTCCAGGCTGGCGATCGGGTCCTGCATGCCCTGCCTCCGGAACGTCGGGGAATCGGCTATGTGCCACAGCAGCCCGCCCTGCTGCCGCGGCGCACAGTTTGGCGGCAGGTGACCCTGGGACCGCACGTCAACCCGGGCCTGGCCGCTTGGTGGATCGAGTGCCTGGGCCTCAGTGGCCTGGAGGACCGGTATCCCGAGGAGCTCTCCGGAGGGCAGAGCAAACGGGTGGCGTTGGCGCGCGCGCTGGCCGCCGAGCCGCGTGTGCTGCTGCTGGACGAGCCCTTCAGCGGCCTGGATGCGCCCGTGCGCGACCGGCTCTGCCGCGAGCTGCGCCGCCTGCAACACGAGCTTGGCCTGAGCACGGTGACAGTGACCCACGACCCCGAAGAGGCTGCCCTGCTGGCCGACGAGATCGTTGTCATCGACAAAGGCCGGGTGCTCCAGGCGGGACCGCGCGAGGAGGTGTTCAATGCCCCGGCCTCGCCGCAGGTGGCTGCTCTGCTGGGGATTGTCAATGCACACCGCGGCGTCGTCACCGCGTCGGGTCGCATCCTGGCGGGCCAGACGGAGATCTGGGCGCACACCGGCGATCTGCCCAGCGGTGCCGATGTGGTGTGGTGCGTGCGCCCCGAGTGCCTCTCGTTGAGCACAAACGGGCGCTACCGCGGCGTCGTGCAGGAGTGCCTGGATCTCGGGTCCGTGCGCGAGTTGACCCTGCTACTCCACGGGTCCGTCCAGCTCACTGCACGGACCAACGACAGGCCGGTGTGCCGGATCGACCAGATAGTCGGACTGGACATCGGGCCCGATGACGTGCGCGTTTGGCCCGCCTGACCTGCGCGCCTGAGATGGCGACAGCGGGCCGCTGCCGGCCGCCCCAAGGATCGAACCGGCGTCCACCGTCAGCCCCCGATGTAGGACATCTCGACCTTTGGTGCCGCAGTCGACGGCATGGTTGACCGCGCTTCGGTCGCGCGCTCGGCGGAGTAGCGGTCGGTCCGGTTGCTCCATACACGGCCGATGAGCTGCACAAGCTCTGCGTCCGTGGCCCCGGCACGCAAGGGTCCGCGCAGGTCGGTTCCTGAGGTGGCAAACAGACACGTGTACAGGGCGCCGTCGGCTGACAGTCGCGCGCGGCTGCATTGCCCACAGAACGGCTCGCTGACGGAGTGGATGAAGCCGATCTCGCCGGCGCCGTCGGCGTAGCGCCAGCGCGTTGCCACCTCTCCCGCTCGGCTGGGTGCCAGTGGCTCCAGACCCCATCGGCGGTCGAGCTGCTCTCTGATCTCTGCTGCCGTGACCACATCGGCCGGTTGCCATCCGTTGGTGGCCCCCACGTCCATGAACTCGATGAAGCGCACAATCTCTGAGCGCCCGCGGAAGAACTCGGCCATCTCCAGAACACAATGGTCGTTGACTCCCCGGCGCACAACCATGTTGACCTTGACCGGACCAAGGCCCGCGTCAGCCGCGGCTGTGATCCCCGCCAGCACCCGGGCCAACGGAAACTCCCGCCCGCTCATCGCCGCAAGAACGTCTGCGCGCAGGGCGTCAAGGCTGACGGTGACCCGGGAGAGACCTGCCGCGGCCAGCGCCTGCGCCCGCGCGGCGAGCATCGTGCCATTGGTCGTCAGCGCAACCTCGTCAATGTCCTCGATGTCGGCAAGCATGGCGACGAGCAGCTCCAGGTGCGGGCGCAGCAGTGGCTCGCCGCCGGTCAGACGGACCCTGCGGACGCCCGCCTGCGCGAACACCCGGCACAGCCGCGCTATCTCATCGAATGACAACATCCGGTCGGCGGGCGTGTACGCGAACCCTGGCCCGAACACCTCGCTGGGCATGCAGTAGCCACAGCGCAGGTTGCACCGGTCGGTGACCGAGATCCGCAGATCGCCCAGGGGGCGAGCGAGACGGTCGCGTGCTTGGATCACAGCTCGACCATAGCCGCACCTCCACGACGATCGCGCTCAACGGCCTCGCCGTCGCCGCACGCCGCAGTCGGGCGATCGCGTGTGGCAGTTGCCCACTCACCGACGACACCACTTATGTGGTCATCGAACACTCTCGTGGGCGTCCTATCGAGGATCGTCCCAAGTGCCTATGTCAATCTTGGCCACTGGGCCATATCCGCACTGGGACCCCCCACTTTAACCTCCAGCGCACAGTTCACATACACCGCAACAAGGGGGTCCACCCGTTATGAGCACCAGTACCGCCGCACCGCGGCCCACCGCTACCGCCGGATCGGCTCCGCCCGGCGAAGGGACGCCCCGCCTGCGCCAGCACGCACTCGGCTTTCCGCCGCTGCTGGCCCAGTCGGTGGCGTTGATCTCGCCGACCATGACCGCGGTGCTGATCATCGCGATCGCCTACAAGGACTCCGGCGTCGGCACGTGGGCCGCCTACCTGTTCGGCACCATCATGTTGCTTTTCGTGGTCCTGTGCCTGAACCAGTTCGCACGACGATCGGCGACTGCGGGGTCGATGTATGCGTACACGGCGCGTGGGCTTGGGCCTTCGGCCGGCGTGCTCTCCGGGTGGGCCCTGATCTGGTGTTACTGGGGCATCGCGACCGCCGGCCTGGCGGGCTTTACGATCTTCTCTGAGGAATTCCTCCACGGGATCGGGGTGCACGGCAGCGTCAGCCCGTTTGCACTGTTTGCGCTCAGCGGTGCGATCTGTCTCACGGTTGCCTGGAAGGACATCCGCATCTCCTCACTTTTGACGCTTGCGCTTGAGGCCATCTCGATCACCTGCATTCTCGCGTTGGCGGGCGTGGTGCTCTTCAAGCACGGCGTTTCCGTTGACACCGAAGCGGTCAAGCTCCACGGGGTCACGCTCAAGGACATGGACTTCGCGATCGTGATCTGCATCTTCAGCCTCGTCGGTTTCGAGAGCGCTACGACTCTGGGCGGCGAGGCCAAGAAGCCACTGAAAAACGTGCCCCGCGCGGTTATCGCCAGCCTGTTGATCACGGGCGCGTTCATGGTGTTCATGAGCTACATCGAGGTCTTTGCGACCAAGCACATGGGCGTCTCGCTCGGGACTCTGGCGACGCCGCTGACCAACATTGCAAGCGCCTACAAGGTCAGCTTCTTCCATATCCCGGTTGCGCTCGGAGCGATGGTGAGCTTCTTCTCGCTGTCGCTGTCGTGCCTGAACGCCGGCGCACGGATCATCTTCCCGCTCGCCGGCCACGGCTTTCTGCCCAAGCAGGCGCACGCGGTCCATCGCAAGAACCTGACCCCGCACGTGGCCCTGGCCGCCTACGGGGCCGTGATCCTGACGATTGCACTGGTCCTGCACGCAGACGGCGAACCGCCGCTGACGATTTTCGAATACGCAGGGACGCTGGCGGCGTTCGGTTTCCTGTTTGCCTACTTCATGATCAGCGTTGCAGCGCCGTTTTACCTGCGCAAGCTCGGCGAATTGCGGGCTCGGGACGTGACGATCACGGTGCTCGCATTCCTGTGCCTGCTGGTGCCACTCGTCGGCAGCTTCTACCCGTCCCCACCGTCGCCGGTCAACCTGTTCCCATACATCTTCCTCGGGTTCATGTTGGTGGGCGGCGCGCGGTTGTACTGGATGCACCGCACGCAACCGGAGACGCTGCCGCAGATCCAGGCCAGCCTGGAACAGGCGCTAGCGGCGTCGGCTCACGAGATCGCGGTCAGCGAGGAGGAACACGAGCTACACCTCCCGCACCCGCACGTCCCACACGTGCCCGGGGCACCGGCCACCGTGCCAAGCGGTCGCTTCCAACGCGAGCCCGCCCAGGCGCCGAGCCCGGTGGTCACGGCGGGGAGCCCCATCATCACGAACATGTCCTCCGTTCAGAAGAGCGATTGACGCGGGGCGACCTCCAGCCGGGGGTCGTTGTGCGGCGCGGCGGGTGCACCGGGAGTGCCATCCGCCGCGCCGCCGT
>CAJCIJ010000103.1 GCA_903970315.1 Actinomycetota bacterium | reverse complement strand
TACCTGCCTCTCTACTGGTATCGCACGCGCGTTCAGGACAAGAAGGCCGCACCGCCGCCCATGATGGCATCGAAGCTTACGGCCGAAGCCGCGCTGACGACCGCGACCGCGACCGAGACCCAGGGGGCATGACGTGGCCGTCTCGGTAGCGCCCACCGCAGCGCCCCCCGCGAGCTCGGAGGCCACCAGCTCGGGGTTCCGCCGCATCCTGCTGGCCTCAGAGGGGCGGCCGATCCCAGACTCGGCAATTGCGGCGGTGGCGCGGCTGGCGGCCGCCAAGGGCGCACACGTCGAGGTGCTGACCGTCGCGCGCATCTACGGCACCGCGTTCGGTATGACCACGCCCGGGCTGCTGCCGACCAAGAGCGAGTGGGTCGCTCAGCACGAGATCGCTGCCGCCGCTGTCAAGCGGCTGCGCCGCCGCGGCCTGGCGGCAGAGGGCAACGTGGTGGGGACCCGAAGCGCCACCAAGCGAATCTGTGCCGAGGCAAAGGCCAAGGAGTGCGAAGCGATCGTGATGGCAGCAGACGCTGACCGCAACCGTCTGATGGGCGACATGATGTGGACACAGGAGCCCCAGCGCGTACGTCGCCGCGCACGCATCCCCGTGTTCCTGGTGAGCGACGATCTCTAGGCGGCGCCCGGCGACACGCCAGGGTGGCCGTGCAGGCGTGCCAGCTTGATCGCCAGCTCGAGCGAGAGCAGATCGTCCTCGTCAACGCGCAGGCCCGTGAGCTCCTCGATTCGGCCGAGGCGCTGACGCAGCGTGTTGGGGTGGATGAACAGTGCCCGTGCGCTCTCGATGACGCTGCGGCGCTCGGTCAGGTAGCGCTCCAGCGTGTCCAGCAACGCGGTCCTGCGGCGGCGGTCGTAGTCGATCAGCAGCTCGACCGCAGCTCGCATCCGGTCGCGTGGAACGGCGTCGGCTGCGATGTGGATGAGGTACCTGTACGCACCCACTTCCGAGTAGGCGATCGCCCCGCCTTCCTCCAGCAGCGCGCGGCCGATCGCCGCGGCATCCACGGCCTCACGGTATGCGTCGGCAGCGTCCCTGGCACTTGAGCGCTGCTCGCTGACGCCGATAGACGCACCCGTGGCCCGGCCCAGCTCTCGGCACGCGCGCAGCGCATCCTCGGCTGCCAGCGTGCGCCGCGTCCCCGTCGCCAGCAGCGCCCGAACCGGCCCAGGCCCGGCTTCGATCGCGCTCTGGCCCGCCAGATCCACGAGACCCGCCGCCACGGCCTCAGCCGTCGCCCGCCAGTCGCCGGAGCCGCGATCGATCTTGCCCGCCGGCTCGGCGCACACGACCAGGTAGGGGTGTGCCAGGTCGCACTGCACGTCCATCGCCTTGGCGGCGGCGAATTCCGTGGCGCCGGCCGCCAACGCCTCGAACATGTCCTTGACGATGTTCGCGTTGGTCAGCCGCTCGATCAGCTCGGCGCGCTTGATCGCCAGGGCTGCAAGGTGCGCGATCGCTCGCGCGATCTCGGTGTCGTCGTCGTGAAACGTTTCGCCCTGGCGCGAGCCGGCACAGAGCAGGCCGACCGTGTCGGCACCCACCGCCAGGGGCGTCACAAGCAGATCCTCGACGTCCAGTTCCGGCCAGACGCGCTTGGCCGGGGGGCGGGTGCGCCGGCCGTCAAGCGCCCCAAGCAGCGCCGCCGCCGACAGCCCCTGTGGCGCGGCCACCTTCTCTGGCGCCGAGCCCAACAGGCGCGGCCCTTCACCGTCATCGCCCAAGCGGTAGAGCTGGCATACCTGCGCGCGCAGCAGCCGGCGGATCCCATGTGTGACCGCCTTGCCCACGCGCTGGACATCGGTCAGCGCGGCCACCTCCTGCGCGAGCCCCGAAAGCCCAGTCAGCGACTCGGCGCGGCTGCGCTCGCGCGCGTACAACTGCGCGTTCTCGACTGCGGCGCTGACGAGCGAGGCGATGTGCACGAGCAGGGTCACCGTGTCGTCGGTGAACTCGCGCGGGGCCTCGGTATGGAGCACGATCACACCCAGGGTCTCGCCGGCGCGGTAGAGGATCGGGACGGCCACCATCGACTGGAACTGCTCCTCCTTAAGCAAGGGCACGTACTTCATCCGGGGATCGTCCATGGCGCGGTCGCGGATGAACTCCGGCTGGCGGTGGCGGGCCACCCATCCCGTCAGGCCCTCGTCGATCCCAAGCTGCACGTTGCCCACGGCATCGGCGAACACAGGGGAGGCCGCGCGGATCGTCAGGCGGCCGTTCTCAAGCAGATATATGAAGCACGCGTGGCAGTCCGTGGCCTCCGTGACAAGGTCCACGACGCCCCCAAGCATCGGGTCGAGCTCCAGCGGACTGGACACCAACTTGATCGCCGTGTAGAGCGTGCGGTCGTCGTCGCGAAGCCCGAGCAGCTTGCGATCAAGCGAGACTGACAAACTGCCCTCCTATGTGCATGGCGCACATGGTACCCGTCCATAACAGGTGATCTAGTCCATTGTCAGCGTCGCGCTCGCCGGATATAGCTTCCGCAATGGCCACATCGGACGTGATGGACCACACCTCGAATTCGGCGCTGACGGACGATGTCCACAGCACGATCGCCGACGGGCGAGTGGAGTTCCTGTTCGCGCAGTTCGTCGATATGCACGGCAAGCCCAACGCCAAGCTCGTGCCCGCCCACCACCTCGACGACCTGCTCACCGATGGGGCCGGGTTCGCGGGTTTTGCAGCCGGCGACATTGGCCAGGGGCCCGAGGACCCCGACCTTGTCGCGATACCGGACCCTCGCAGCCTCACTGTCCTGCCTTGGCAGCCCAACGTGGCGCGGTTTGCGTGCGACGTCACCGTCGAGGGCCAGCCGTGGCCATACTGCCCCCGCACGATCCTGCGCGGGGCCCTGGATCGTGCCAAGGCGATGGGCTTTGAGATGAAGGTGGGCGCCGAGCTGGAGTACTTTCTGGTGCGCAGGAACGCCGACGGGAGCATCGAGCCCGCCGACGCGCTGGACACGATGGAGCAGCCCTGTTACGACATGCGTGCGCTGACGCGCAGCCTCGACTTCGTCTCGGAGGTCGCCAATGCCACGACGTTGCTCGGCTGGGACAACTACGCCACCGACCACGAGGACGCCAACGGTCAGTTCGAGCAGAACTTCAGCTTCGCCGATGCGCTGACCACCTGTGACAGGGCGGTGTTCTTCCGCTACATGGTCGAGTCACTGGCCCAGCAGCGCGGGCTGATCGCGACGTTCATGCCCAAACCCTTCGCGCACCTGACAGGCAGCGGCTGCCACTTCCATGTCAGCCTCTGGGACGGCGACCGCAACCTGTTCGCCCGCGACCCATCCGAGGATCCCCGCGGGCTGGGCCTCTCCGAGCTTGCCTACCAGTTCATCGCCGGCCTGAAGGCTCACGCCAGCGCGTACATCGCGCTGACGGCGCCCACGGTCAACTCCTACAAGCGTCTGGCCACCGGGGCGCCGACCAGCGGTGCCACCTGGGCGCCGGCGTACATCAGCTACGGCTACAACAACCGCACGCAGATGCTGCGCATCCCCGAGCCCGGCCGCATCGAGGACCGGACCGTGGACGGCTCGTGCAACCCCTACCTGGCCGCCACCGCGATGCTCGCGGCAGGGCTGGACGGCATCGAACGCGGGCTCGATCCGGGCGAGCCCAACTCCGCCAACCTCTACACGCTCTCGGCAGCCGAGCGCCAGGCGCGCGGCATCGAGACGCTCCCGGAGAACCTTCTGGACGCCGTGCGAGAGCTCCAGCGCGACGACGTACTGCGCTCCGCCCTGGGCGCCACCCGCAAAGGGGACTACGTCGACTATTTCGCCGAAGTCAAGATGCGCGAATGGCAGGCGGCGCACGAGCAGATCACCAAGTGGGAGCTCGACCGCTACCTGCAGCTGTTCTAGGCGACCGGTTCCCGGCGTCCAGTCGGATGGCGGTCGCCGGCCTGACCGGCCTGACCCGCCCGCTCGGCGTACGACAGGGCGGTCAGGAAGCGCCGAGGCGGCGCGGGCCCGCCAGACGCTCGCCGGCTGTCGTCAGCAGCGACACCGTCTGCTCCTGCACGCAGTCCAGGTGGGTTGCGAGCGCGATGAAAGCCTGCGCCGTCGTGAGCGCATCGCCGAGCGCGTGGTGAGGCCGGTGGCCGGGATGCCGCAGCTCGCCGCCCAGACGCGTCAGCCGCAGAGCGCGCGGGTCGGTGCCGTCGCGGTGGCGCAACCAGAGGCGCCCCAGCACCTCGGTGTCCGCCGACGGCGGCAGCCGCACACGCCTGTGCCGCAGCTCGCGGCCCAGGAACGCCCGCTCGACCGCAGCGGTGTGGAAGACCGGCACGCTGCCGGCGAGCTGCTTTAGGAGTCCGTCGATCGCATCGTCCAGCGGCGGCGCCTCGGCGAGGTCGGCGAAGCGCAACTTGTGGACGATCACAGCGTCGGCGCGCGGCGCCCGCGACGGCCGGACGAGTGTGTACAGGGCCTCACCCAGGGCTATCCGGCCGCCATGCACCGGCACGGCGCCAATGGCGATGATCTCTCCGTCTTTACCCAAGCCGGTCAGCTCCAGGTCGATGACGCACCAGCGTGCCTGACGCCACGGAGTGTCGGCCGCCGGGCTCGGCGCGCGCTGGAACGCCTTCGCCGCCGGGCCGCGGGCTGGCAACAGGCTCATGCGCGGTGTCGGCGCTGGACGGCGCTTACGGCTCGGAACACGTCGCGCAGCTGACCGCGCGCCAGAGTGCCGACAGTTGCCGCCTCCAGCAGGTCGTC
>CAJCIJ010000102.1 GCA_903970315.1 Actinomycetota bacterium | reverse complement strand
CCGAGAGCCAGCGAGTGCGGCGTTCGTGGGGAACGATGTCGGCAACCGGCTCGCCGTGAACGGTCAAGGTCACCCGTTCGCCGGCTTTGACTGCATCGATGACGCTGCTGGTTCGGTTGCGCAGATCCCGAACGCCCACGTTCATGTGCGACAGCGTAGCACGTGCCCGCGATGGCCCCTAGCCCTTGGCGATCGTAAAGCGCAGCGTGCTAGCCGTCGAGTGCTTGCCCGAGGTGGTCGCCACCACCGAGACGGTGTAGGAGCCCGGCTTCAGTTTGGTGTGCTTGGAGATGCGCCCTGCGAAGTGCACCTTGTCGGCGCCCGCGCGCCCGCTCAGGGTCAGTGTTGCCAGGACGACCGTGCGCTTGCAGCTGTGCGCCTTGGCGTTCTTCTTGGTCTGGGCGACACACCTCTTGCCCGACTTGCGTCCGCTGGCCGGCTGGGTGAAGGAGAAGGTCACGCTCGCCGCCTCGCTGAGGCTGAAGGAGAAGGTGGTGCCGACAGGGGGCTTGCGCTTGCCGTGGGTCTTGCCCTTGGCACTGATCGTCGCCAGGGCGTTGCCCTCGCGCCAGGTCTTGGCCGACTGGCGCAGACCGCTGATCACAGGCGCCAGGAGCGGGGGCACCGGCACAACCACGGACTGACTGGTCGTCGCTGCGCTAGAGCCGTTGCAGCTGGCAGTCTGGCCGGTGAAGATCAGCTGCGTCGAGCACCCCGCGTTGTCGGTCACGGTCAAGGTGACCGTGTAGGTGCCCGGCTTGGCGTAGATGTGGGTAGGGGTCGGCCCTCCGCTTGCCACGGTGGTGCCGTCGCCGAAGTTCCATTCGTAGCTGGCCACGGTTTGGCCGGCGTAGGCGGTGGAGGCCGAGCCGTTGAAGCTCGTGGCGCTGCCGCTGGGGGCCGGTGTGGTGCTGAAGGCTGCTGTGGGCGCCTGGTCGGGACTGATCGCCACCGACTGTGCGGCTGAGGATGAGGTGCCACTCGTGTCGCAGTTCGGCGCTATGCATGTGATCGGCGCAAGCGCGCCGCTGGCTTCGACGGAAAACGGCGATACCAGGTCTTCGCGGGTGTTACTGACGTAGACGAGCCCGCTGTTGGGGCTGACCGCAATACCGGATGGTTGCCCCGTTGGTTCGCAGTTGCCCGGCAGGCATGGGATTTTTTTCAGTGAGCCGTTGGCTTCGATGACAAACGGCGAAAGCCCGCCTACGCCGTTTGCTACGTACAGCCACCTGCCGTTGGGGCTCACCGCTACATCAGAGAGCAAGTCGTCGGCCCTGCATTCTTCGCCGGTACATGGGATCGGCAAAAGCGTGCCGTTGGTTTGAATCGAAAACGGCAGGACCCCAAAGGAACTGTTGCTGGTTACGTACAGGAATTGTCCGTTGGGGCTGATAGCGATCGCGCCCGCAGCTGTGCCGGTCTTGCAATGCGATTCCGGGCATGGGATCGGCGCAAGCGACCCGTTGGCTTGGATCGAGAACACCGAGATATTTTCTCCCCGGCCGTTTGCGACGTAGAGGAACTTGCCGTTTGGACTAACGGCTACGCCCTGGGGGTCTTCTTCGGTGACGCACGCGCCGCTCGCGCACGGGATCGGGACCAGCGAGCCGTCTGACTGGATCGCAAACGGAGAGACCGACCCGGCTTTGGCATCTGTCACGTAGAGGAACTTGCCGTTGGGGCTGATTGCAAGCCAAAGCGGTTCTTCTCCGGTTTCGCAGTCTGCCGTCGAGCAGGCGATGGGCGCCAGCGCGCCGCCGGCTGAAATCGAGAACGGCGAGATGCGGTTGCTCGCGTCGACCGTGTACAGGAACTTGCCGTTGGGCGCCACCGCAACACTCGCCGGGTACGGCCCGGTTTCGCAGTCGGCCGTCGAGCAGGCGATCGGCACAAGCGCGCCGCCGGGTCCGATCGAGAACGGCGAGACGAGGTGGGCCTCGAGGTCGGTGGCGTAGACCTGGCTTGCCGTCGCGAGCGCCGGCATCAGCATGGCCCCCAGCAGGGCCCCGGCCAGCGCGAGCGGCGCGCCGAGCGCCGGCCGGCGTGCGGTGGCTGTTGAAGTACGCCGCAACACTGGCGTCCCTTCTACCAGATCGCGGGTCAAGGCCACGTGCGCGGCTCTAGGACGACCGGACCGCCGGGGCGACCGCGCACCCGCTCTGCGCAGCGGCGCGCCCGAGATCCTCATCCCAGGTAACGAGCGTGGTGTCTGCGCCCAGCGCAAGCGCACTGGCGAGGTGCACGGCGTCGTATCCGCGCAGTTGCAGTTCCTCGGCAAGCTCGCCCGCCCTGCACGCGAGTCGGCCGTCAATCCCGACAAGCAACAGCTCACCGTGCAAGGACTCGAACTGGTCAAGCGCCCGACGGTGCCCGGTCGCGTTCAGCCGTCCAGCACGGCGAGCGCCAGCAAGCGCCGCGCGCCCCTCGGGATAGCTGAGGACGCTCGATGCTGCCCGCAGTGGTGTGCTCCAGAGCTCACTTGCCACCTCGGAGCCGGGCTCGACGACGACCAGCTTGACGAGCGCGGAGGTGTCGAAATACAGGATCAGCGGCGCTGCTCGGCGACAAGGTCAGAGACCGAGCCGGTCGGGTGGACGCGCGCGCGGCGCGCGCGGCGGGCACGTGCCGGCAAAGTGATGAGACCGCGGCCAACGAGATCCGCCAGCGGGTCCTCGCCATCGACTGCACACAGTCGCGCAATCGGCCGGCCGCGACGCGTCACCGTGATGTCGGCACCGCCTTGGACGCGCTCGAGGTGCTCGCTGAGTCGATCGTGGAGGTCACGGATACCGACTTCGTAGCCTTCACCATGTAGCGTCATGGGAAGGACCGTAGCAGCTACTTGGAGCGCCGCCCGCGGTCTGTGACGGCGGGACCCCTAGCCCTTGGCGATCGTGAAGCGCAGCGTGCTGGCCGTCGTCGCCGCGAGGTCTGCGTCGAGGTCGCCAGGCTGTGGCTCAATTTCTGTCCAAGAGGATGCGCTCATGAGTTAGCTCCCAAAGGGTCTACGGCATGTGAAGCACGTAGACGCGCGAGTCCTTCAGAGCCGAACCGCCTCGGCGCGTCCAGCCGAGCCGAAGACCCGTATGTTCCGCGCGCCGTGGGCCGCCGCGATGCGGACGATCTCTTCGCGAGAGCTTTGTCTGGAGAGAATGGCTTGGCCGGTCTTATGCATGGCCCCGATGCTAGGGCCCGAGTCGACGGAGGCGGAGCGCATCGACTTGCCAGCATCGACGTGCCCGGACGCCGCCCGCACCGACGCCCCTAACTCAGACCCCCGCAGCCCCCGACGCCGGCGCTGTCTCGGCGCGCTGCTGGCGTGAGCGCTGGCGGCGCTCGGCGACTGTGGCGATCAGCAGGCTGGCCTCGTAGAGCACGTACAGCGGCACCGCCTCCATGGCCATTGTGATCAGTTCGCCGGGTAGCACCGCGGCGATGATCACGCACTCTGCAAACGCGTATCGGCGGCCCTTGCGCAGGCCGTGCCGTGTCACCCTCGTTCGTCCTGCTCGCTTCGGCTACTGCCAGACGCGGACCCAGTTGACGAGCATCTGCGCCGGGAAAGCCGTGGAGGCGTCCGGGGCACCTGGCCAGGTGCCGCCGACAGCCAGGTTCAGGAGCAGGAAGAACGGGTGGTCAAACGGCCAGGCAGACCCCGAGGGCAGGTCGGCGGGCGTGATCGTCCTGTAGGGACGCCCATCGAGTAGGAACGTGATGCTCGAGGGGGACCATTCCACTCCGTACACGTGGAAGCCGGCCGACAGCGGTTCGGCGGATTCGGCGAGACCCCCGATGCCGCTGGGCAGCGATGGCCAGGGACCGTGGAGCGTGCCGTGGACCACGTCGGGCTGGGAGCCCAGCACCTCCATGGCGTCGATCTCGCCGCAGGCCGGCCAGGCTCCGGGTCCGTCATACGCTTCGGCTCCCAGCGCCCAGAATGCTGGGAGCAGCCCCTGTCCGGCCGGTACCTGGATACGGGCTTCGAGTAACCCGTAGGTGAACTGAAACGTCTTGGACGTTTGGAGGCGCGCCGACGTGTAACCCCGCGTTACGCCGTTTGGGCCGGTGTACGATTCCGCGCGCGCCGTGATCGCCAGGTCGCCGTGTCCATCCAGCGCGGCGTTGGCCGGCCGCGGCGTGTAGTACTCAAGCTCGTTGTTGCCCCAGCCGTTGCCGCCCACGTCAAAGCTCCATTTGGCCGGGTTTGGGCTTGCGCCGGCTGGACCGGCGAATTCATCTGACCAGACGAGTGTCCGTTCCGTCGCTACCGGCGTGCCTTCAGTCGCCACCGGCGTCTGTTCAGTCGCCACGGGCTCCGGCGCGACCGGCGGTTGCGTGGACGGGGCCGGCGTGACCAGCGTGGGAGTGGCCAGCGGCTGCGTGGGGAACGACGCCGCGGCCGGCGAGAGCT
>CAJCIJ010000101.1 GCA_903970315.1 Actinomycetota bacterium | reverse complement strand
GCTCCAGGAACGACGCGGCCAATACGCGCGCGTGGGCCCAGTACCTGGCGGATGTCATCGTGCAGCCGTGCATGGCGCGTGGTCACTCGCGCCGACCGCGGCACAAGCGCCAACAGAATAGTCCCAGCGTCTGATCGCGGGATGGACTGCGCAGCCGCCGCACCCCGCCCGACGGCCCTCCTGCCCAGCGCCTGCGCTGCGCCGCCGCTGCGCCTTGCCGCGGTGGCAGCCAAGTACGCTACGTGCGAGAGATGCCGCAAGCCTCCCTGCCGCCCGTGGTCGTCGACCGGGTCCACAAGCGCTTCGAGCTACCGCGCGAACAGGTGCACACGCTCAAGGAGCGAGCGCTTCACCCGCTGCGCCGCAGCGCCGTGGACGTGCTCCATGCGATCAACGGCATCTCCTTTGCGGTCCCGCCGGGCGAGTTCTTCGGGATCGTCGGCCGCAACGGGTCGGGCAAGTCAACCCTGTTGAAGTGCCTGGCGGGCATATACGCCGTGGACAGCGGCGCCATCTACGTCAACGGCCGCATGTCCACGTTCATCGAGCTGGGCGTCGGCTTCAACCCCGATCTGCCCGCGCGCGACAACGTGATGCTCAACGCAACGATGCTGGGCCTGAGCCCACGCGAGGGCCGGCGACGGTTTGACAGCGTGATCGACTTCGCCGAACTGGGCGAGTTCGTGGATCTGAAGCTGAAGAACTACTCCACCGGAATGATGGTCCGCCTGGCGTTCTCGGTGATGATTCAGGTCGACGCCGAGATCCTGCTGATCGACGAGGTCCTGGCGGTGGGTGATGCCGCTTTCCAGCAGAAGTGCTTTGACGAGTTCGAGCGCATCCGCGCCAGCGGCTCCACCGTGCTGTTCGTAACCCACGACATGGGCGCCGTGCGCCGCTTCTGTGACCGCGCAATGCTGCTTGAGCGCGGCCACATGGTCGAGCTGGGAGATCCCGAACAGGTGGGCAACCGTTACCTGGAGCTGAACTTCTCCGAGCAGGCGCGCGAGGCCGAGAAGAGCGCTGCCGCCGCCGCGGAGGCGGCCGAGACCCAGACCGCCACGCCGGACGCCTCAGACACCCAGTCCGACCGCCAGAGCACCGACCGCCAGAGCGATCTCCACAGACACGAGGCGCAGGCCGCCGCGCAGGATGCCTTCGGGAGGGGCGCCGAGGAGGTGGCCCAGACCTCTGCGGCAACGACGTCTGAGACCGGGCGCCTTGCGGCCGGCCAGGTTGAAGCCGAGGCCAAGCGCGCCGATCCGCAACCCGGCGAGGATCGCTTCAACGACGGCGCCGGTGAGATCGTCGATGCCTGGTTTGAGAACGACCGCGGCGAGCGCACGGGCACCCTGTCCTGGGGCAAGCCGTGCACGTTCGTGGCGCACGTGCACTTCAACGAGGAGATCGAGCACCCGCTGTTTGGCCTGGCGCTTCAGAACGGACGGCGCGACCCGATGGTCTCGGCGTCAAACCTGCTGACCCAGCCACGCCTCGGGGTGTTTGCCGCCGGCGAGCAGGTCACCTTCCGAGTCACGTTCGACAATGTCCTGGCGCCCGACCGCTACCGCGTAACCCCGTCTGTGTCGCGCCATGGCGGCGCCTGGATCGATCACCGCGAGGGTATGTTCTCGATCGTGGTCACGGGCACGCGGGCAACCGGCGCCCTGGTGGAGCTCCCCTACGACATCGCCGTCGATCACGCCCCACCCGACGCAGCTGCGATCTCGGCCCGTGTAGGCGCGGCAGGCGCAGCAGACGCAGGTGCCGCCACCTCCGCCTCGGTGCCCGTGGAGTCGGCTCCGTGAGCGCCACTCCCGTTGGAGGCAGCGTCGATGTGACGGGCCTGGGGCGGCCGATCAAGGGGCCGTCCGCGCTCGGGTCAAACCCGCGGCGGCTGTGGCATCTGACCTGGACGCTTGCGCGCACGGAGTTCAAGCTGGCCTTCTTTGGATCGGCGCTGGGCTACCTGTGGCAGCTGATGCGGCCGCTGATGCTCTTCGGCGTGATGTATGTCCTGTTCGTGTTCATCCTCAAGGAGGCAACGGGCCACTTCTACGGCGCCTACCTGCTCATGGGCGTGGTCATGTTCACGTTTCTCTCGGAAGCCTCAGGCGGGGCGGTCACCTCGCTGCTTGACCGCGAGAACCTGGTGCGCAAGATCGAGTTCCCGCGTCTGGCGGTGCCCCTGGCGACGGTGCTGAAGTCGCTCTTCAGCCTGGGGCTGAACCTGATCGTGGTGGCAATATTCCTCTTCGCCGAGGGCGGCAGCCTGGACTGGACCTGGATCGAGCTGCCCGCGTTGGTGTTCATGCTGGCCGGGTTTGCCGCAGGCCTGGGGATGATCCTTTCGGTCAGTTACGTGCGCTACCGCGACGTGCGCCCAATCTGGGAAGTCGTCTTACAGATGATGTTCTACGGCTCGCCCATCTTCTACCTGATCACCAAGGTGGCAAAGGACAAGATCCTTGGCATCAAGGCCTCCTACGTTCTCATGGCCAACCCCTTCGTGGCGATCCTCGAGCAGGCCAAGCACGCGGTGATCAGCCCCACCTATCCGAGCGCTTTCAAGGCGCTGGGCGACGGGCCCCTGATCCTGATTCCCGTGGGCATCTGGCTGGCAGTGATCGTGATCGGCTTCGTGGTCTTTGACCGCCAGGCCCCGTACGTGGCCGAGCAGCTGTAGTGGCCGACCAGCCGACCGAGACACCCTCCGCCGAGGGCGCGCCTGACGCCGCCCCGGTCGACACGCAGGCGCCCCTGCGTGTCGCCTTTGTGGGCCAGGGCGTGTACTTCGCCCAGTGCTCGCTGCAGGAGCCGGCCGGGGGCCTGGACCCCGTGTTCATCGACTTCCGTGCCGGGGTCCCTGCCGACGCGATGCTCGACGGCCTGGCCGCGCACGACCCCGACGTCGTGGTGGTGTTCCGGCCCGAGATCATCCCGGCGGGACTGTTTGCGTCCCTGCGGGCGCTGACGATCGGGTATCTGACCGAGCCGCTGCCGCGGACCGGCGGCGTGGCACACGGAGACCTGGACCAGCGGATGTGGTGGATGCGCCAGATCGATCCCTCAAACTTCGACCGGATCGTCTCCTTCGATCCGGAGATCGCCGAGACCGCCGCGACGCTGGTTCCCGTATGGCGCTCTGAACCGATCCCCGTGTCAGACAGCCTGTTCATGGACCCCCGGCCGCGCACCGAGCCGGTCGGCCTGCTCTTTGTGGGACGCTCCACCGAGCACCGCGAGTTGCTGCTTGCGCCGGTCAAGCGCGCCCATCCGATCGTGCACATCGGCCACGGGATCTTCGGGGAGCAGCTGCGGCGCTTCTTTGCGCGCGCCGACATCCAGCTGAACCTGCACAACAACCCCTACCCCACGTTTGAGAACCGCGTCTGCCTGGCGCTGGCGGCAGGACACCTGGTGATCTCCGAGCCCCTCAGCCCCACCCACGAGTTGATCGACGGCGAGCACCTGCTCGTGGCAAGCACCCCCGAGCAGTTCCTGGCGCTGGTCGACGAGGCGGTGGCCGATCCGAGCGCCTTCACCCAAATCCAGGCCGCCGGCCGCCGGCAGGCAGAGCGCTTCCGGGCGTCGACGGTGTTCCCGCGGCTGATCGCCGAAGCGATGGACGACGTCGCACACCGGGGCGGACGCCGCGCGCAGCAGTCTGTGAGCGCGGAGGCATGAGCGCGTCACCGCGGCGCGCCCTACGCCTCGAGCTGATCGCGCTGGGCGCATTCGTCGTGGCAGCGGCGGCGCTGTTTGCCATGTACGCGCTCCGCGTCGGCACCTTCCAGCCCGATGAGAACTACTACATCGAACTGGCTCGGTTCATCTCTCGCCACTTCCCCACCGCGCTTTGGCAGAGCGAAATCTATTGGAAGGGCATTCAGCGGCTTGACGCTTTGATCCTGGCGATCCCGCTCTCCCTGATGCGCGGGCCGGGGGCCTTCGAGCTGGCCCACGTCATCCACGCGTCGCTGTTTGCGAGCACCGCGATCCCGGCCTGGCTGCTGGCCAGGGGCGCCGGACTCGGGCGGCCTGCGCGCATGTTGGTCGCTGCGCTGTCCATTGTCATCCCGTGGGCCGTCGTGAGCACGTCGTTCTTGGTGGAGAGCTCTGCCTACCCCGCGTACGCGTGGGTGCTGTATGCGACCTGGCGTACCGCCGCGCGGCCCACACGGCTCAACGAAGTCATGGCGATTGTGGCCCTGATCGTGGCGGCGCTCTGCCGCACTCAGCTGCTGGCCCTGACCCCGATCGTGCCAGCGGCGGTGGTATGGCAGGAGGCCCGTTGCGGGGCGG
>CAJCIJ010000100.1 GCA_903970315.1 Actinomycetota bacterium | reverse complement strand
GTTCTCGATGTTGAACTCATCGCGGACACCGGTGCCGATCGCGGTGATCAGGGCCTGGATCTCGGTGTTCTGCAGAACCTTGTCGATCCGGCTCTTCTCGACGTTGAGGATCTTGCCGCGTAGCGGCAGCACCGCCTGGGTGTTGCGGTCGCGGCCCTGCTTTGCCGAGCCGCCGGCGGAGTCGCCCTCGACGACGAACAGCTCCGCGAGCGACGGGTCCTTGATCGAGCAGTCGGCGAGCTTGCCGGGAAGCGTCGAGTTCTCCAGCGCCGACTTGCGCCGAGTCAGGTCGCGCGCCTTACGCGCAGCCTCGCGGGCACGCTGGGCCTGCACCGACTTCATGATCACCGCGCGCGCCTCGCTCGGGTTCTCCTCGAGGAACTCGCCGAGGCCGGTGTTGACGATCGACTCGACGAAGCCGGCCATGCCGGGGTTGCCGAGCTTCGTCTTCGTCTGGCCCTCGAACTGAGGGTCTCGCAGCTTGACCGAGATGACCGCCGTCAGCCCCTCGCGCACATCCTCGCCGGAGAGGTTGTCCTCCTTCTCCTTGAGCAGGCCGTGGTCGCGGGCGTACTTGTTAATTGTGCGGGTGAGCGCCGAGCGAAAGCCGGCCAGATGCGCGCCGCCCTCTCTCGTGTTGATGTTGTTGGCGAAGGAGTGCACGGACTCCTGGTAGGAGGTGTTCCACTGCATCGCAACCTCCGCGGCGCCCTCCTTGCCGTCGCTGGCGAAAAAGATCACCTTGCGCTGGACGGTCTCCTTGTTCTCGTTCAGGTAGGAGACGAAGTCCTCGATGCCGCCCTCGTAGTGGAACTCTGCCGAGTGAGTCGGCGCGCGCTCGTCGGTAATCGAGATTTTCAGTCCGCGCGTCAGAAACGCGGTCTCGCGCAGGCGCTCCTCCAGCGTGCGGTAGTCGAACTCGACGGTCTCAAAGATGTCTGGGTCGGGCAGGAACGTGACCGTGGTGCCCGTGGGTGCGCCGGCAGCCATCGCGGCGCCGCGCTTCAGCTCGCCCAAAGGCGCGCCGCGCGAGTATTCCTGCGAGAACTCATAGCCATCGCGGTGGATCTCCACACGGAGTTGTTCAGAGAGGGCGTTGACGACGGAAACGCCGACGCCGTGCAACCCGCCCGAGACCTTGTAGCCGTCTCCGTAGCCGAACTTGCCGCCGGCGTGGAGCATCGTGAGCACGACCTCGACCGCAGGGCGACCCTCCTGCTCGTGCATGGCAACCGGGATCCCGCGACCGTTGTCGGACACGGTGACGGAGTTGTCGGGATGAATCCTGAGCGAGACTTCCGTGCAGAAGCCGGCCAGCGCCTCATCGACGGAGTTGTCGACGACCTCGTAGACGAGGTGGTGCAGGCCCGCGATTCCTGTCGAGCCGATGTACATGCCCGGCCGCAGCCGAACGGGCTCAAGGCCCTCCAGGACTGTGATGTCCTGGGCGTCGTAACCGGCGCTCCCCGCGGACATGCTGTTGGAGGCCGGGTTGGTGGGCTCTGCTTGGGTTGGATCCTCTGTACTAAGGGTCTTGGTCTCTGCGGCCAATATCTCTCCGATAACGTGCGAAAGCCCCGGATTCCGGGGCGCAATCATCGCGGATGGGGACGGGATGCTACAAGGGATAGGATAGCACAACGACCCCCTGAAGATCGCTGTGACGCCCAACAAAATGCCTGCAAATTCCACAAATCCGAGTGAAACCGGCAGCGCTGTGACGACGCCGGGTTCCGAGCCTGACTCGCGAGCGCTCAAACAGCTCTCGATTGACACCATCAGAGCGCTCGCAATGGACGCCGTTCAGCAGGCCAACGCAGGCCATCCGGGCACCGCGATGGCGCTGGCGCCGCTGGGGTACACGCTCTTTGGCGGGTTCTTGAAGGTCAACCCGCGCGACCCGCACTGGCCGGACCGCGACCGCTTCGTGCTCAGCGCGGGCCACGCGTGCGTGTTGCTCTATTCGCTACTGCATCTGTCGGGCTACGAGCTGGGAATTGCGGACCTGAAACAGTTTCGCCAGTGGGGGTCGCGTACGCCGGGCCACCCCGAGCGGGGGCACACGCCGGGCGTGGAGATCACCACGGGGCCCCTGGGCCAGGGCATTGCAAACGCCGTTGGCATGGCCATGGCCGAGCGATACCTGGCAGACCGGTACAACCGCCCGGGCATGGAGATAGTCGACCACCACACGTGGGCGATCTGCTCCGACGGAGATCTCATGGAGGGTGTGAGCCAGGAAGCGGCGTCGATCGCAGGCCATTTTGCCCTGGGCAAGCTGATCGTGTGTTACGACGACAACCACATCACGATCGACGGCAGTACTTCGATCTCCTTTGACGGCGAGGACCATGTGGCGCGCATGGCGGCCAACGGGTGGCACACGCAAAGGGTCACGGACTCCGAGGACACCGATGCGTTGACTGCAGCGCTGACAGCGGCCCGCGAGGAAGGGTCGCGGCCGTCGTTCATAGCGATCCGCTCACACATCGCCTACCCGGCGCCCAACGCGGTGGACACTGCAAAGGCCCACGGCGCGCCGCTGGGTGCCGAGGAGGTGCGGGCGACGAAGCTGGTCATGGGCTTTGACCCGGACAGCTCCTTTGTGGTCGATGACAGCGTGTACGAGCAGATGGACAAGCGCGTGACGGGCGGGGCAGCGCAACAGGCATGGGAGCAGCGGCTGGAGCAGTGGCGCCAAGCGCTGCCGGAGCTCGCGGCCGAGTGGGATCGCAGCCACGCAGGAGAACCTTCCGACGGCTGGCTGGAGGCGTTGCCGCACTTCGAGGCCGGCGGCTCGATGGCCACGCGCGCGGCGGGTCAGAAGACGATGGCGGCGTTTGCGCAGTACACGCCCACGATGGTCGGCGGCGCAGCCGACCTGGTGGAGTCCACAAAGACCCTGTTCGAGGGCGCGGGCGAGTTCTCGCGCGTGCATGCCGGGCGCAACGTCCCCTTTGGTATCCGCGAGCACGCAATGGGAGCGATCGTCAACGGTGCTGCTGCGCACGGCGGCATGGTCAAGCCCTACGGCTCCACGTTCCTGGTGTTCTCGGACTACATGCGGCCCAGCGTCCGGCTTTCGGCGCTCATGGGTCTGCCGGTGGTGTGGGTGTGGACCCACGACTCGGTGGGCCTGGGTGAGGACGGCCCAACCCATCAGCCCATCGAGCACTACCTGTCACTGCGGGCAATTCCGGGTCTATGGGTGATTCGGCCTGGAGATGCCAACGAGACCGTGGAGGCCTGGCGGGTTGCGCTGCAGCGCAGTGACGGCCCAGTGGCGCTGCTGCTGACACGCCAGGAGCTTGCAATCCTGGACCGTTCGACCGAGCTGGCGGCTGCTGGAGAGCTGGAGCGCGGTGGCTACGTGCTCTGGTCCTCGGCCGATGGGACTCCTGATCTGGTGCTGATGGCCACAGGCTCCGAGCTGGCGCCCACGCTGGAGGCCGGCCGCCAGCTGGCGGCCGAGGGGACGGCGGTGCGTGTGGTCTCGATGCCCTGCGTGGAGCTCTTTGAAGCTCAGAGCGACGAATACCGCCACGGCGTGCTGGGCGCCCCCGGAACCGCGCGTCTTGCGGTCGAGACGGGTGCGACTGCGGGCTGGTGGAAGTGGGTGGGCGATCACGGCGACGTCCTGGGGCTTGACCGCTTTGGCGCTTCGGCGCCGGGTCCCACGGTGCTCGCAGAGCTTGGCTTCAGTGTGGCTAACATCGCATCACGTGCCCGGGCCCTACTCCAGCCCCAAGATGGACGGTAGCTGCGATGGCGTCTAGCGCCGATGCACCCCTGGGACGGCTGTCGGCCTACGGCCAGAGCGTTTGGATCGACTTCCTCTCGCGCGGCTCGATTCGTGGCGGGCACATGCAGTCGTTGATCGACGACGACTCGGTCGTTGGCGCCACGTCGAACCCCACGATCTTTCAGAAGGCCATGAGCGAAGGCGAGGCCTATGAAGAGGAACTGCTCGCACTGGCGCACGAGACCCACGATGCGAACGAGATCTTCTGGCATCTGGCCCAGCGCGACGTGTCGGATGCGTGCGATCTGTTCCGCGGTGTTTGGGACCGCACCAAGGGCCGCGATGGCTACGTCTCCATCGAGGTCGACCCTCGCCTGGCCTACGAGACCCTCATCTCCTTCCGCGAGGCCATGCGGCTGCGCGCCGAGATCGACAAGCCCAACCTGCTGGTGAAGATCCCCGCCACCAAGCCCGGCCTGGCGGCGATCGAGGATGCGATTGCCAAGGGCTGTTCGATCAACGTCACGCTGATCTTCTCGCTTCAACGCTACGCCGAGGTGGCGGAGTCCTATGTACGCGGCCTGGAGCGGCTGGTGGCCGAGGGCGGCGATCCCGGGAAGGTGGCGTCGGTTGCCAGCTTCTTCGTGTCGCGGATCGACACCGAGGCCGACAGGCGCCTGGACGAGCTCGGCGGCCACGACCATCTCAAGGGCCGCCTGGCGATAGCCAACGCCAAGCTGGCCTACGAGCACTACGGCGAGGTATTCACGGGACCTCGGTGGGACTACCTGGCCGGCAAGGGGGCCACGCCCCAGCGGGTGCTCTGGGCGTCGACATCGACCAAGAACCCGGCCTACCGCGACACGCTCTACGTCGACGAGCTGATTGGCAAGGATACGGTCAACACCATGCCCGAGGAGACAGTTGTGGCCTACCAGGATCACGGGGAGCCGGCGCCGCGATTGCACGACGGCTTGGAGGAGGCACACGCGCTGTTTGACCAGCTGGCCCAAGCGGGAGTGGACTACGACGACGTTACGGAGACGCTCGAGCGTGAGGGTGTTGAGAAGTTCTCGGCTTCGTTCGCCGAAGCCGTCGCCTCGCTGGGCGACCGGATCAACGCGCTGGCCACCGCCTGAGCGTCTCAACGCTGGCGCGCGCGTGGGCCCGAGGCCCCGAGGGCTGCCGCCAAGTATGCGTGCGATGCGGCGCGGGCGGGCCCTAGCGGCTGCTGGCGGCCAGCACCTCGCTGGCGACCCTGTCGGTGGCACCGGCAGTGCCACCGAGCAGTCTGCGTGAGAGCTGGGCGCGACGGAAGTACAGGGGGGCGTCGTGCTCCCACGTGGCCCCAATTCCGCCGTGCACGGCGATCATTGTCCTGCTGGCGTGATCCAGAGCGTGGCCTGCCACGGAGCGGGCGCACGCCGAGGCCAGCGCGAACTCGTCGGGCTTGCCCCGGAACGACCATCCGGCGTAGTACAGCAGCGAACGGCCGTTCTCAAGGCGCCTCAGGATCTCGGTGAGCGAATGCTTGACAGCCTGGTAGGAGCCGATGGCGCGCCCAAACGTAAATCGCTCCTTGGCGTACTGAACAGACACGTCGAGTGCCGTCTCGACGCTGCCAATGGACTCGGCAGCCAGTAGGGCCTGGGCCAGATGCCATGCAGACACCAGTGAGTCGACAGGGGCATCCAGGATCAGCGCAGGCGTCCCATCCAAGGTGACATGGCCCAACGATCGCGTGGCGTCGTAACGCGTGACAGCCTCGATGGCGACGCCTGGGGCATCGCTTGCCACGGCAATACCCACAGGGTTGCCGTCCTTGATTGCGACGCCCACCAGTGTGGCGGCCCCAGGGGCGTCGGGAACGAACGCGAAGTGGCCCGACACCGTGGCCTGATCGTCGCTGCCGGCGATCACGGGCACTGCCGGCCTATCGGTGCCAAGCGCGGGCTCAGACGTCCAGGAGTCGGTGAGGTCGTTGGGCGGCTGCGCCGGCAGGTAAGCGGCGCGTTGCTCGCCGCTTGCAAGGCCTTCGAGCATGTCCGCGGCCGCAGGCGCGTCGCCCAAGATCGCAGTCGCGGGCAGGTGACCCAGCAGTGGCACGCCGGCAAGAACACGCCCGCACTCCTGCATGACCAGCATGGCGTCGAAAGCATCAAGCCCGGCACCGCCGTGGGCTTCGTGGACAAGCAGCCCCGGCCAGCCGGCCTCACACGCGGTGGGCCACAGGTCCGGAAGGGGCTCGTGCGCGGGCCCGTCCTCGAGGGCGGCCCGGGCGGCGTGAAAGGTCTTGAAGCGCGCCAGTGCGTTGCGTGCCGCCTCGCGCAGAAGCAGCTGCTCGTCGGACAGCGTCAGGTTCATACCTTGGCGGTCTCCTTGGTGCGCAGCTCCTCGAACGGGATGCCCTTGTCCAGGCGCGGCTCCGGCGGCAGCCCGAGCACGCGCTCACCGATGGTGTTGCGGAGGATCTCCTCCGTGCCGCCGGCGGATTTCAGTCCGGGGATAAACGAGATCATGTACGTCCACTCGCTGTCGGATGCGAGTGCGTCGGGGCCCAGGACGTCGGCGATCAAGTCGCCGCCGGCGAGGCCGTTGTTGACGGTTGTGACCTTGGCCAGCCCCGCCTCCGGGCCCGGGATCTGGCCCCGCTGCAGCTCGGTGAGCATGCGGTAGCCGCTGAAGCGCACCGCTGTGAGCTCGGCCAAGATGTCCCCCAGACGCTGTCTGACCTCGGGATCGCGGCGGGCGCTGTCGTGGGCGCCGATGGCGCGCGCAAACCGCAGCGGGTCATAGCCCAGGCCCTCGCCACCAAGCCCCAGGGTGATGCGCTCGAACATGAGCGTGGTCAGTGCCGTGCCCCAACCGCTGCCCAACGCGCCGACGTGGGCGTCGGCCTCCAGGTGCACGTCATCGAAGAACACCTCATTGAACTCGGCCTCGCCGGAGATCTGGCGCAGGCCGCGCACGGTTACGCCGGGAGCATCCATGGGCACGATGAACATGGTCAGGCCGTTGTGCTTGGGGACCGAGCCGTCGGTCCGTGCCAGCAGCAGGCCGTATGAGGCGAACTGCGCGTTTGTCGTCCACACCTTCTGGCCGGTGATCGTCCAGGACGAGTCGTCCAGCTGTTTGGCGCGGGTCTGAACGGCCGCAAGATCGGAGCCGGCGGCGGGCTCGGAGAACAGCTGACACCAGACCTCGTCGCCGTGCAGCATGGGCCCCAGGTAGCGCCGCTTCTGCTCATCGGAGCCGTGCGCGATGATCGTAGGCCCAAGCATCCCGACACCGATGACGTCAAGGATTCCGGGCACCTTTGCGCGCGAGATCTCCTGGTTGCAGATGACCTGCTCGATCGGCCCAAGGCCCTGTCCGCCGTATTCCTCGGGCCATGTCACGCCGGCTAGGCCACCCTCGGCGAGCCGCCCCTGCCACCGACGCCGCGCCGCGATGATCTCGTGCTCGTCATGGATGGCGTCAGGGCCGGTGAGCACCGGGGCCTCTGAGCGGTGCTGCTCAAGCCAGGCGCGTACGGTGAGTCGGTATTGCGCCTGTTGAGGCGTGTCGTCTAAGTCCACAGCGCCACCCACGCTATCTCAAACAGGCCTCGAAGCCGTCAAACTCCGCCGGGAATTTCGGCTTCCGCGACTGCTTGCTGGCCGTAGACGTCCTGGAAGCCGGCATCCAGCAGCTGCTGGGCCTGTGTTCCCGGAGCGGGCGAGTTCAGGAGCACCACCCCCAAAGTGACCCCTCTGCGGGTCGCGGTCGCCACGAGGCACTTCCCAGCCGCTTCGGTGTAGCCCGTCTTGAGCCCGTTGGCCCCCCGGTAGCCGTAGACGAGCAGGGGGTTGTTGTTGGACAGGTACAGCTTGCCTCCCTTTATCGGGAATGGCACGGTCGCGGTCGCAGACCGGACGACCCTGGAGATCCGCGGCTGGGCCAGGTCGGCGTGGGCGAGCTCAGCCAGGTCGGCGGCACAGGAAAAGTTGCCTGCGTTGAAGTACCCGGACGGGTTTGAGTACTGGGTACAGCCCAGCCCAAGCGCTGCCGCCTGCACGTTCATCTGCACCACAAAGCGGTGCTGGGTGCCGGCGACGTGTTCTGCGAGCGCGTCCGCGGCATCGTTGCCCGAAGGCAGCAGGAGGCCGTAGAGCAGCGATTCCACTGGCACCCGCTTGCCCAGGGGCAGCACGCCCACCCGGGACCCGGGGGCGTTGACCGCCGCACGCGTCACCTTGGCCGAAGTGCCCGGCATCGTCGAGGAGACCACCACGAGCGCAGTCATCATCTTCGTGAGGCTCGCGATGGGCATGCGCAGTTCTGGATGCCACTGCCATAGGACCCTGCCGGTCTGGAGGTTGAAGAGCAGCCCCGACCGCGGCGGGTGGCGCAGCGCGATCGTGACGGGATCTTCCTGGGGCTCGCCCAGGCCTGCGAGCGTGAGCTGGGGACGACCCAGGGGTAATCCCAGCGTTGACAGCTGCCCAGTCGCCGGCGTCACTGCCTTGCCACCGGCCACATCCGCCGCTACGGCCGGGACCCGGGCACGCTGGCGGGCGGCCGTGGAGTGGCCGCCGTGGGACCCCGACGCCATGGCCACAACAGCAACAGCGGCGGCCCCCACCACAAACGCCGCCACCAAGGTTCGCCGGCGTCGCGTTTTCCGACGCCGGCGGCGGTCACGACGCCGTCCCGAGCCGCCGTCGATGAGTGGCGAGATGGTGGTGCTCATTGGCGAGGAGGTTTAGCGAGGGCGCCCACGATCCCAACGCCCAGGACGAGGATGACGAACAGGCCGACGCCAATCAACACGAGGCCGCCAGGAGAGGTGGCTTCACTTGTCGCCACGATTACCGTGAGCACGGCCATCGCACCGAGCAAGAGCACCGCCGCAACGAG
>CAJCIJ010000099.1 GCA_903970315.1 Actinomycetota bacterium | reverse complement strand
GTGCTCTACAACCTCTACGGCTCGACCGAGGTGGCGTGGGTTACGATCGCCACCCCCGATGACCTGCGGGCGGCCCCCGGCACCGCCGGGCGTGCGCCACTGGGGACGACCGTGCGGCTCCTCGATGACAAGGGCCGCGAGGTAGCCAAGGGCGAGCGTGGCCGAATCTTTGCCGCCAACAGCATCGTCTTTGAGGGCTACACCGACGGCAGTGGCAAGGAAGTGCTCTCCGGGGTCACCCACACCGGCGATGTGGGCCACTTCGATGAGCACGGCCGGCTGTTCGTCGATGGCCGCGACGACGAGATGATCATCTCCGGGGGCGAGAACGTCTACCCGCGCGAGGTCGAGGACCTGCTGTCGGGACACGACGAGATCGAAGAGGCGGCCGTGGTGGGCGTCGACGACGGCGACTTCGGCCAGCGCCTGTTGGCGTTCGTCGTGCCGCGCAACGGCGCCGAGCTCAGCGCCGCTGAAATCAAGGACTTCGTGCGCGCAAACCTCGCCCGCTACAAGGTCCCCCGCGATGTGGTCTTCCTTGCCCAGCTGCCACGCAATGCGTCCGGCAAAGTTCTCAAGCGTGAGCTGACCGCCGTCGAATAGACCCGCCCGGGCCGCCGCGTCCCGGGCACGTCCGGTGCGCGCTGTCGCCGCCAGGCCGGTTGCGCCGCGGCGGCGCTAGCCTCAAGGCGTGACTGTCCACGGGTTCGACACGGTCGATCTCTCCAAGCTCCGGTTGAGCCCGGGGGCGGGCGCCCGGCTGGATGTCTCAGTGGAGATCGAGGCGATGGAGTTTGCCTCCCAGCGCTACACCGTGGGACCCAGGCCGTTGCCGGTGACGCTCGACGTGTCGCGCCTGAACGGGCCCGGCTTTGCCCTGCGCGCTCGCTTTGAGGCGATCGTGCAAGGGCCCTGCATGAGGTGTCTCAAACCAGGCCGGATTGTGGTGCAAGTCGAGAGCCGAGAGGTCGACGCGGGTGGCGGCAACGGCGGCGAGCCGGCCGATTCCGACCCCGAGATGCACAGCCCTTACGTCACCGACGAAGTGTTGGACGTTGCATCGTGGGCGCGCGACGCGCTCATCGTCAGCCTGCCGGAGACCCTGCTTTGTCGTGATGACTGCCCAGGTCTGTGCCCGGTCTGCGCTGCCGATCTGGCCGAGGTCGGCGCGGGTCACAGCCACGGCGAGAGCCCGCCCGACCCGCGCTGGGCCAAGTTGAGTGAGATCACGCTTGACTGAGGCGCGGCGGCAGTTGCGCTAGCCTTTCGCCTCTGTGGCTGTTCCAAAACGCAAGCAATCGCACAGCCGCACGGCAAAGCGCCGTGCGCAGCACAAGATCACTCCTCCGAGCCTGGTCTCCTGCCCGCGCTGCGGCAGCCCTCGCCTCAGGCACCGCGTGTGCCCCGTGTGCGGGACCTATGCCGGCCGCGAGGTGGTCGCTGTCAGCGGCCACGAGACGCCTGGCGAGCCCGACCGCGACTGAGGGCGCCGGCCGTGGGCGCTGACAGCGCCGAGAGCCTCATGGAATCCGCACCGGTGGTCGCAGTCGACGCCAACGGCGCCGATCTGGGCCCCGCCGAGGTTGCCGCAGCCGCCAACGCCGCGGCCGAGCAGGGGGTCCGGGTACTACTGTTCGGGCCCGCCGCCCAGCTCCCGCCGCTGGCGCCCGGAGTTCGCCTTGTCGATGCGCCGGAATCGGTCGCCAAGAGCGCTGACCCCGTCAGGGCGGTGCGGGAGCATCCCAACGCCTCGATCGTGGCAGCTGCGCGCGCGGTCGCCGGCGGACAGGCGCAGGCGCTGGTGTGCGCCGGCGGCACCGGCGCAGCCCTCGCTGCGGGGCTGTTCAACATCAAGCGCGCGCGCGGCATCCACCGACCGGCGCTGGCTCTGCCGCTGCCCATACCCGGGTGCCCCGCCCCCGTGACCCTGCTCGACGTGGGGGCCAACGCCCACGCCCGTCCCGAGCACCTGGTGCAGTTCGCGTTCATGGGCGCCGCTTTCGCGCAGGCGGTCCTTGGCATCGAACAGCCGCGCGTTGGGCTGCTGTCAAACGGCGAGGAGGCCGAGCGCGGGGGCGACATCGTTGTGGCCGCGCACGCGCAGTTGACCGCGATGCTCGCCGAGCGTTCCGACGGCCCGGCCCCGTTGCGGTTCGTGGGCAACGTCGAGGGCACCGATGTGACCGATGGTGCCGCCGATGTGGTGGTCACCGACGGTCTGACCGGCAACGTCTCGCTGAAGCTGATCGAGGGGGTGTCGAGCACTGTGCTTTCGGCCATCCGTGACGCGGCAATGCAGTCGGCGCGGGCGCGGGTCGGTGGCCTCTTGCTGCGTCGGTCCCTGCGCGCTTTTCGCGCCTCAATCGATCCCGAATCCCAGGGTGGTGCCTACCTGCTGGGGTTGCGCGGGCTGGCGGTCGTGCCACACGGCCGTTTTGCCAGTCCCGGCTTCACTGCCGCAATCCTCCGTGCCCGTCGCGGCGTCGACACCGACGTGGTCGGCCGCACACATGCGGCACTTGCCGCAGCGGGGGCGCTACGGGCCTCGCCCGTCCGCGCGTCGCGTTAGCCTGCATGCAGATGCAGTCCCGTGAGGAGGTGTTCGCGCTGGTCCGCGCCCATCTGGCCGACGAGCTCGACGTGGAGCCCGAGCAGATCGAGGAGGGTACGCGCTTTCGCGAGGACCTCGAGGCGGATTCGCTGGACCTCTACACGCTTGTGCAGGAGCTCGAGGACACCTATGCAGTGCGCATCCCCGACGAGCAGGCCGCCGAGATCCTCACGGTGGGACAGGCGGTGGACTACGTCCTCGCCCACAACGGACAGGCCTGATGACCCTGCTCACGAGCGGACACGCTGTCGCCGGCGCCGATGAGCCACCGGCAGTGAGCGCCGGCAAGGATCCCGTCACGCAGGAGCTGGACGCGCTGCTGGATGCGCTGCCCGACCAGCTCTCGCGGCAGGTGTTCACCCACGCCTCGTGGACCGAGCGGCGATCGGACACCTACGAGCGGCTGGCGTTTCTCGGTGACAGCGTCCTGGGGCTGGCGATCACTTCCCACCTCTACCCGCGCCTGGAAGCCGACCGCTTCGGGCCGGGAAGGATGACCAAGATCCGCGCCCAGGTCGTCTCCGGCGCCGCCTGCCGGGAGGTGGCTGAGCGGCTCGGTGTGCCCGAGCGGCTGCGCCAAGCTGCCCCGCCCGCCAACTCGCCCGAGGTGGGCCTGCTACTGGAGACCGAGCGCGTGCTCGCATCGGTCATGGAGGCGGTGATAGGGGCCTGCTATCTGCAAAACGGCTACGAGGTCACCGCGCATGCCGTCGTGGCGGCGTTTAGCGATCAGATCGAGGCAGCCCTTCAACACCCCGTCGATTTCAAGTCTGCCCTGCAGGAGTTGTTGGCGGCGCGCGGCGGGCATGCCGGCTACCGCGTGGTCCGCGAACAGGGCCCTCCGCACAAACGGACATTCGAGGTCACGGTGTCCACCGGCGACGATCTTCTGGGCAGCGGTTGCGGCGCCAGCAAGAAGCGCGCCGAGCAAGAGGCTGCGCGAGCGGCGATGGAGCGTCTGAAGCCGTGACGGGCGGGCAGCGGTGTATCTGAAGTCGCTCACACTCAAGGGCTTCAAGTCGTTCCCCGAGCGCACGCGGCTGGAGTTCGGCCCCGGCATCAGCGTGGTTGTCGGCCCCAACGGCTCGGGCAAGTCCAACATCACCGATGCCGTCCTGTGGGCGCTTGGCGAGCAGTCGTCCTTGGCCGTGCGCGGCTCGTCGATGCAGGATGTGATCTTCGGGGGCGGTCCCGGCGTCCAGGCCCGCAGCGCCGCCGAGGTCGAGCTGGTGCTCGATAACGGAGACGGCACTATGGACATGCCCAGTGCCGAGATCTCGATCCTCCGCCGCCTGGAGCGCTCCGGCGACGGCGAGTACCGGCTCGGTGGGGCCCGTTGCCGTCTGGTCGACGTGATCGAGGCGCTCTCGGACACCGGGCTTGGCAAGGAGACCCACTCGATCGTCTCACAGGGCCGGATCGAGTCGATAGTCACGTCAAAGCCGCGCGACCGGCGTCTTTTGCTCGAGGAGGCGGCCGGGCTGGGCAAGCACCGCAAGCGCCGACGCCGAGCGCAGTCCAAGTTGGAGCGCACCCAGCAGAACGTCGATCGAGCGCTCGACGTCGAGCGCGAGGCGCGTACTCGTCTGCGCCCGCTGGCACGTCACGCGCAGGCCGCGGAGCTGCACGAGCGCCTGGAACGCCAGACGTTGGAAGCGCGCCTGGAGCTTGCGCGCAGCGATCGGGCGGTGGCCAAAGCCGAGCACCTGCGCGCCCAGGGCGCCGCCTCGGAGGTCCGGGCAGCACGCGTCGAGGCCGAGGGCCGGCTCGCTGACGTGATGGCCACACGCGCCGCGGCCGAGCGTGGCCTGACGGAGCGCGCCGATCAGCACGACACCCTCAGCGACCGTCTCTATGGCGCGCGCGCGGCTCTGGAACGACTGCGCCTGCGCGCCGAGCAGATGCGAAGCCTGCGTGCGACGTGTGACCAGCGCATAACAGCAAATGAGGCTGAGCTCGTGGCGCTGCAAGGGCAGGTCGATGCCGGCGGCGGGTCCCAGGCAAAGGCCGAGGGTGAGCGCCGCGTCGCGGGCCTGGAACAGCAGCTTGCTGGAGTTGAGGCAGAACATCAGGCACAGGCATCGGCCCAGGCCGACGCGCTCGGGCGCCAACACGCCGAGCGACAGCGGGAGCTGGAGGCCGTGCGCGCGGAGCTCGACCGGGCACGCGCGCAGGATCAGCGGGTCAGCGAGCGCGACAGCGCCGAGCGGCTGGGCAGCTCGTGGCAGACGAGCTGGTCGGAGATCCGCAGGCTGATCGCCGACGGCGTTGGGCGCGCGCTGCGGCTGCCACCGGGTCCAGAGCGCGAGCGCGCGGTGGCCCAGATTGCCGACAGCGCCGAGCACGTCGCCCGTGGGGCCGTGGAGAAGGCGCTTGCCCAGGCGGTCAACGCCCGTAGCGCCGGGAACGACACGGGGGACGCGATCGCCGCCCTGGAGCGGCGCGCCGCCGAGGCCGCCGAAGCCGAGCGGAGGATTGCCTGGACGATCGAGCAACGCCGGGCGCAGGGCCCGCAGGGACCGCTTGCGGTTGCCCGTGCCCAGCTGCAGGGTGAGCTTGCCGCCGAGAGGCGGCTGCTGGAGGCCGTCCACGGCGAACAGGCCGAGCGCGACGCGCGGGTGGGCCGGCTACGCCGTCGCTTGGCCGACGATCGCCGGCTGGTACCCGCAATCGAGCGGCTGGTGGCGGCGCTTGGCCCCCTCGCCGACCACACAACGGCGCACATCGGCACGCTGGAGGCCGAGCTGGCCCGCGACCGTGGCGCGGGCGACGAGCTTGCCGCGCAGCTGAGCGCTTGCGCCGCCCAGGAGGCCGAGGTCCAGGGCCAGCTCCGTGCCATCGGCGAGCGCGTGACAGAAGCCGAGGTGGCACTCCAACGCAGCGCCGACCGGCTGGCCGAGGCCGAGGCCGAGATCGCAGAGCTTGCCGGACGGCTGAAGCTACCGGCTGCGACCGCGACCGAGCAGCACGAAGAGCCGCTTGACGAGGATCAGGTGCAGGCGCTGCGCGCGCGGGTGCTGCGGCTGGAGCGCCGGCGCGAGCAGCTTGGCCCCGTCAATCCGCTCGCCCAGATTGAATACGCCGAGGCTCAAGCGCACGTACAGGAGCTGTCGGTCCGACGCGAGGATCTCGAGTTGGCGCTGCGCGAGCTGCGGTCGGTGATACGCGAGACAGACCGCCACATCCGCGAGAGCTTCCAGGAGACGTTCGAGAGGGTCTCGGCCAACTTCGCCGAGGTGATTGGAGAGGTCTTTCCCGGTGGTTCGGGTCGTCTGCGCCTGGTCGAGGAAGATCCGGCACCCAGTCCCGTGCTCGGGAACGTCACCGTGGCCCCTGAGCCGGCAACCGTGGACGGGTCCGGGTCGGCCGCCGAGCAGGGGCTGGGTGAGACCGCCATCGATGACGAGACCGACGAGCCGGCCGCGCCGGTCGAGCGGCTGCTTGGGGTCGAGATCGAGGTCACCCCGGCGGGCAAGTCTGCGCGGCGTCTGTCGCTGCTCTCCGGGGGGGAGAAGTCGATGACCGCCCTTGCCTTCCTCTTTGCGCTCTTTCTGGCGCATCCCGCGCCGTTCTATGTCTTGGACGAGGTCGAGGCGGCGCTGGACGATCTGAACCTCGAACGGTTCCTTGCGTTGTTGCGCCGGTGTGCCGACCGGGCCCAGTTCATCGTCATCACACATCAGAAGCGCACCATGGATGCCGCCAACTGGCTCTACGGCGTGTCCATGGGCGCCGACGGTGTCTCGCGTGTGCTTTCGCGCCGCCTGGGCGCGCCCGAGCCCGTTGGGGATAGCACCGACGTTCCCGACCTTCAAGCCGTGGGGAGCCTGTAACCTGATGTGAGATGGGTCAATGGATCGTCTGGGTAGTCGCGGCAGGTCTGCTCGGGTGGGGTGAGCTGCACACGGGCGCCTTCTATCTGGCGCCATTTGCCGCGGGGGCTCTGCTGGCCGGGGTTGTCAGCCTGGTGGGCGCCGGTACCGGGGGCGCAGCGCTCGTGTTCGCCGCCGGTTCACTGCTTGCCCTCGGCGCGCTGAGACCTGTGGCTCGGCGTCATCGTCACATGCCACCCGCGATACGCACCGGCGCCGCCGCCTTGGTCGGCAAGCGAGCCGTGGTACTGGAGCGCATCGCCAACCAGGAGGGGGTCGGCTGCGTCAAGATCGACGGCGAGATCTGGACCGCCCGAAGCTACGACGAAGACGAGGTCATCGACACCGGCGAACGGGTCGAGGTCGTCGAGATCCGCGGCGCCACCGCGTTGGTTGTCCGCTAGAAAGGAGACGTAATGGTCACGCTGATCGTCGTCGCTGTGGTCGTTGTGTTCGCGCTGGTCATCGCCTCGCGCTCGATTCGCATCGTGCCGCAGGCGCGGGCTGGGGTCGTCGAGCGCCTGGGCCGCTACCACCGCACGCTCTCGCCCGGGTTGGCGATTGTGACGCCGTTCATCGAACGCGTGCGGCCCCTCGTGGACCTGCGAGAGCAGGTCGTGAACTTCTCGCCTCAGTCGGTGATCACCGACGACAACGTGGTGGTGGCGATCGAGACGGTGCTCTACTTCACGATCACCGAGCCGCGCTCGGCCACCTATGAGGTGGCCAGCCCCCTGCAGGCGATCGAGCAGCTGACGATGACCACGCTGCGCAACGTGATCGGCGGGCTCACCCTGGAGGCCACGCTGACGGCCCGTGAGAACGTCAACAACGAGTTGCGCACGGTGCTCGACGAGGCTACCGGCAAATGGGGGATCCGCATCAACCGGGTTGAGATCA
>CAJCIJ010000098.1 GCA_903970315.1 Actinomycetota bacterium | reverse complement strand
GGTTTGTTTCTGTGGCACTTTCCCGCGGGTTTCCCCGGGTCGATCTCCCGACCACCCTGCCCTTTGATGTCCGGACTTTCCTCAAGCCCCCAATGAGAGCCTGCGGCTGCTTGGCCTGCATTTCCAACGGTAGCGCGTCCGCACCGGGCGCGCCGGGCGTGCTAGGAGAGAACGCACCCACAGTCCGCGCAGCAGCCTTCGTGCCGATCGGCGCCACTAAACCCACGCGGGCGCATGTCCCCGCCGCATGCTGGGCACGCCACCGGCCGGCCGAGCTCCAACTGGTGCCAGGTGCGCACCATGACTGAATCCAGTCGCATCGACTCGCGCGGCACAACACCAGGATCGGCGCTGCCGCCACCAAACAGCAGCTGCTCCGGCTCGTGGTCGCTCCTAAGCAGGCCAATCCCAGTCGTGCTGCAGCGGCGTTGTGAACGCCGCGTAGGTTCCGCGCGCGGCCTATCCCAGACCTGCCCTCCGCGCCGGTCTAGCACCCCCACGCTCATGAGATCGACCTCATCAGACCGACGACCCGGCCGAGCACCTTCACCTCGGTGCTCCGAATTGGCTCCATTTCGTCGTTCTCGGGCTGCAGGCGGACGTGGTCGGGTTCGCGGAAGAACCGCTTGACCGTAGCCTCCTCGCCCAACAGGGCCACGACGATGTCGCCGTTGCTGGCGGTGTCCTGAGGTCGCACCACGACCAGATCGCCCTCGACGATCCCCGCATTCTTCATCGATTCGCCACGAACACGCAGCACATATTCGCCATCTTCGCCACCAGCGACGCCAGGGACCGCCACGTACTCCTCGATGTTCTCCTCGGCGAGGATCGGGGCACCGGCGGCGACCGAGCCGAGCAGTGGCAGGCCTTCAGCGCCGACCATGTGCCGGACGCTGTCCACGGCGCTTCCCATCGCGCGGTCGAGCAGCTCGATTGCCCGCGGCTTGGATGGATCGCGGCGCAGCAGGCCGATCTTCTCCAGGTTGGCAAGGTGAGCGTGGACCGTCGAAGACGACGCGAGCCCCACGGCCTTCCCAATGTCACGCACGGTTGGTGGGTAGCCGTGCATGGCCGAGTGGCTGCGGATGAATTCGAATATCTCTCGCTGCCGCTTGGTCAGATCCATATGCCATCCTCCGTTTCAGGCGAGCTGCCGCCACCGGGCAGGAAGGGCCGGCGAGGAGAGGTCTCTCTCACTGGGCCGTCCAGGTTGCGGGTGTACACGAACATGTGTTCGGATGATAGTCGCCCGGCGGACGGATTCAAACCGCAACGGACCCGGGGATATACTCGGCCGGCTAAGCGCCCGTGGCGGAATTGGTAGACGCGCAAGGTTGAGGGCCTTGTGGGGAGTTTTCCCCGTGGTGGTTCGAGTCCACTCGGGCGCATAGGAAAAGTGCGGGGGAGCGTAAAGCCGACCTACGTGAGCATCCCACGGGGCGGAGGCGGCACGGCGACCACAGTGCTGGCCTTGATCGGCTCACAGCCAGCCGGTGGCCAGGTGTCCGCGAATACACACACGACGAGCGCCCCTGGGCGAGCCGCGCTTGGCGCCACGACTCCGGCCCAACCCTCGCGCCAGAGCTGCTCGCCGACGCGCTGGAAGGAAGGCCACGTGCTGCGATCGGGCGACGGAGATGGCAACGCAACCCGGAGCAGTCGGTCGGGGTTGCTCAGGTCGGCGAGCCGCAAATCCACGTGCCACTCGTGGTGGTCGTACGGAACGTGGTCTTGGGGAGCGAGCCCCCACTCCGCCAGAGCACGGTACCACTCCGCCGTGGCCGTCTCGATCGAGTCGGCGAGGTACAGCCCCGGCACGACATCGCCGCGTTGCCATCGGCCGTCGGCCGGCACGCTCGCCCGTCCAAGTGGCTGAGCACGGTGTGGCACGTGCCGGATCCATACGCCCTCGACGGCCCGGGCAGCGACCGGCACGGCCACTGTCAGGAGACGCCTGGGTACTCGATCTCGGAGATCAGCTTGGCCACACGCCGGTAATCACCGTGCGCGATCAACTCGATCGGCTTGGCATCCTGCAGCGCGAGCACCGGCCGCTGCAGCCAGACAGCAATCGACTCTGCCCGCAGCACACGTCCAAGACGCCTGACCATCTCCGCGAGCTCGATCAGCCGTTGCGCGCGCACCCCGGTCGGCTCGCTACGACCGGCCAGCCACCCTCGCACGGTGCTTGGCTTGGCGCCTGTCGCCTCGGCGATCAGCCGATCCGACAGACCGGCGAAGTCGTGCACCTGGCGCGCCTCTTCAACCAGCGGACTCACACGCACAGCCTAGCACGCAGTCGTGAATACGTCGCAATACCATCGCAATCTAGCGGGGACAAAGCCGGCCCGTGACACACCCGTGACACAAGTCATATCGTCCGATGCGTCCGCAATCCGGACCTATCGGACGATCTGGACGCGAACGGACGCATATACGCCGCGGGAACCGGGTTGAGGGCCTTGTGGGGAGTTTTCCCCGTGGTGGTTCGAGTCCACTCGGGCGCATGCAGCAGGTCCATGCACGAACAGCCATACCGCGCGCCGTTTTGGGTCACGGCCCGCGACCGAACGCCTCAGGCGACAGCCGCAAACTCGCGCTCGACCTCACCGTCGATGGTGCGCTGGAAGCACACCAGCAACTGC
>CAJCIJ010000097.1 GCA_903970315.1 Actinomycetota bacterium | reverse complement strand
GCGCCCGCGCCAGCAGCTGCTCGGCGAGCACCCCGCTCAGCAGCGTCACACCCAGCTGCGGCAGGTTGCCCGTCTGGGCCTCCATCACCTCGCCGAGCGCAGCGATCACATCGGGATGGTTGCGGCCCAGGGCAAATACGCCGTAGCCGCCGTAAAGGTCCAGATAGCGGTCGCCCTTTGAGTCGATCAGGTGGGCGCCCTCCCCGCGCACCCAGGTGCGGTCAAACCCGAGCGTGCGCAGGATCCGTCCCATCTGCGGGTTCAGATAGCGGTCGTTGAGCGCCATCTCCTCACCCGTGCGGCGCTGGAGGATCTCGCGCACGGATGGCACGGTCTCAGAAGGGGACTTGCCGGGCACCGCCTAAGGGTACGACGCCGCGCGCGGGCGATCAGGCCGCGGCGGCGGCCTTGAGCTTGTTTTGCTTGCGCGCCTCGGAGATGTAGACGACATCCCAGGCCAGGCCCAGGCGCTCCATCCCACGGATCACCCAGCCGGATATGTCCGGCTGACGCCAGCCGAAGCCGTGCAGCGCCGAGGTGGGGAAGGCGTGGTGGTTGTTGTGCCACGCCTCGCCGAACGTGAAGATCGAAAGCCAGGCGAGGTTGCGCGACTCGTCGCCGGTGGCAAAGGGCTTGCGCCCGAAGAAGTGACACAGGGAGTTGATCGAGTAGGTGACGTGGTGGACGACGAGCATGCGGATGGCGCCGCCCCACAGAAGCCCGGTCCAGCCCGCGTCGACTGTGCCGCCGATCGCGTATCCCAGACCGAACGAGAGCGCCAGCCCTGCGATCGCCCAGAACAGGAACGTCTTTGAGACGAAGCTGACCACGGGATCGGCGATCAGGTCCGGCGCGTAGCGCTCGTGGCAGCCGCGATCGGTGTGGATGAACAGCCAGCCCACGTGTGCGTGGCCAAGGCCGCTGAGCATCCCGCGCCAGCCGGCGGTGCAGTTGACGTGCGGGCTGTGCGGGTCTCCGGGCTTGTCGGAGAACGCGTGGTGCTTGCGATGGTCTGCCACCCACGAGATCACTGGGCCCTCGATCGCCACCGATCCCAGCACCGCAAACAGGCCCCGCATCGCCGGCGACGTCTTGAAGCTGCGGTGCGTAAAGAGCCGGTGAAAGCCCACCGTGACACCCAGGCCGGTGAGCACGTACATGATCCCGAACACCGCCAGGTCGGAGGGGTGCAGCAGCCCGTCCCAGAGCTGCCACGCCGCGATCCCCAGCCCGATGAAGGGCGCGATCGTGATGATCCCCGTGATCGTCCTGTGCAGCGACTCGCTGCTTACCGGCTGAACGTGGTCGTCGCCGGGGCGCTCGGCGGCCTGGATTGCGGGGCGGTCCTCTGCAGCAGCCGCGCCCGCTGGCGCAGCCTCGACCAGCTGGGATCGTTGCTCTTGGTACATGGTCGGCTCGGTATCACGCAAGCTAGCAGCCGTCACCGTAATCTGTCGCGCGGATATGCCCGTTCTGGCCCGCCCCGAACCCCTTGTGCGCGAGCTGCAGCGTGCGCTGCCCGAGCGCCCGTTCACGGTGCGTTTCTGGGACGGCACCGAGCTCTCAGCGACAGCGCCCAACGGCCTCGTGTTCACCCTGCGCTCGCCCGCAGCCATTGCCCATGTGCTGCGCGCGCCCGGCCAGTTGGGGCTGGGGCGCGCATATGTCGCAGGCGAGCTGGAGGTCTCAGATCTCGACGGGCTGATCGACCTGCTGGGCACCTTCAAAGCGCCGCCGCTGGATTCATCGGCCAAGGGGCGACTTGCGATGGCCGCCGTGAGGGCGAGCGGGCTGACGCGGCCGCCCGCGATTCCCCCCAGCGAGCTTCGCCCGCGTGGCAAGCGCCACAGTCGCGAGCGCGACGAGCGCGCGGTGCGCCACCACTACGACATCTCCAACGAGTTCTTTGCGCTCTTCTTGGACGCCTCCATGACGTACAGCTGCGCGATCTTCTCCCGCGGAGCGACGACGCTGGAGGAGGCCCAACGTGAGAAGGTGGACCTGGTCTGCCGCAAGCTGGCCCTGGCCGAGGGCGAGCGTGTGCTGGACGTGGGCTGCGGCTGGGGCGCCTTTGTCCTGCACGCCGCCCGCGAGTACGGGGTGCGGGCTGTTGGCATCACACCGTCGCTCGCCCAGGCACAGCTGGCGCGCGAGCGCGTCCGCGAGGCCGGCCTGCAGGACCGCGTGGAGATCCGCCTCGCCGACTACCGCGACCTGGGCGGCGAGCGTTTTGACGCGATTGCATCGATTGGCATGGTCGAGCACGTGGGATCGGCCCAGATCGACGAGTACGCAGCGCGCCTGGCCAAACTGCTGGACCCCGGCGGCCGCCTCCTGAACCACGGGATCGCCCGTCTGCGCCACACCGACCCCGAGGCGGGGCCGTTCTCGGAGCGTTACGTCTTCCCCGACGCCGCCCCCCTGCACGTCTCGCGCGTTCAGCTTGCGCTTGAGCATGCAGGGTTTGTGACCGAGCACGTGGAGGGCTTCGCGAGCGACTACGCGGAGACGCTCACCCACTGGGCCGAGCGACTGGACTCAAACGCCGAGAAGGCCCAGAGCATCGTGGGCGCCGAACGCATGCGGATCTTCCGCCTCTACCTGCGCGCCGCGCGCAGCGGCTTTCGCTCGGGCTTTCTGTCGGTCTACCAAGTTCGCTGCCGGCGCGCATAGGCGCACGCCGCGCCGTCGCAGTCGGCGCCGTCGGGGGCACGCCGCACGGCACCGATGCGCACGCCGGCGCATCGGGGGCGAAGCGCGGGGCGCCCGTTGGGTCATCCGTCCAGCGCAGCCGCCCCGGGGCGGTTGCAACAAATCATCCAGATGTCCAGAGGACCTGGTCGCGCTCATCGGCGCCCCCGGCATGGTCGATACCAAGCTCGGTCACGGACGAGCACGAAGTTAATCCAGGCAGCGAATCCCAGGAAGGGAGCGGAGCGCATCGTGGTGACCAGCGAGAACGCGTGTTTGAAGCCGAACACGACCCACGTAGTGGCAGCGGTCCTTGCCGGCGTTGCCTTCTTGCTTCCCGCATCGATGGCCGAGGCGCGCACCGCACACCCCGCCACCGCCGCCACGGCCGCTGCGACCGAAACCGGCGCCGAAATCTCGGGTTCGTCGGCCGCGGTCAGCGAAGCCGAAGCCGAAGCGCAGTTTGAAGCTGAACTGCTGGAAGCAGAAGAAGAAGCTGCCGAAGGACCAGGCGCCCCCAAGACGTCCTCGCCGACCACGGTCAGCGTCGGCCAGAAGGGAATCAGCGTCTCGGGGCTGCGGCTGGCGAGCGCCACCGTTGCGGCACTGAACAGCCGTCGCGTGCGAACCTCGGAGATCCACTTCCTGTTCGCGCTGGACGCCACCGCAGACGTTCACGTGAGCCTCTCGCGTGAGTTCGTCCACGGTGGCCAGGTGGCTTTCCACCAGTTGCCGGGCTCACTCTCCATGACCGCCAAACGAGGGGTCAACTCAGGACACCTCGATGGCACGGCGACGCTTGGCGCCGGGATCTACCGCCTCACGCTCACGCCCACGCGCGGTAGCGCGCGGTCGGTCTTTCTCCGCATCGCCTAGAGCAGCCGCGCGGCCACGCGCATCACGAGCGCCCCATATGCTCCGCCGGGCAGTTCTTCCAGACCACCGGCATGAGCATCTCAATCGGCGACCACCCATGGCCGCAGCCTTCCGCGGCGGTACCGCAGCCGCTCCAACCGACAGAGGCCGCGGGCACCAGCGCGGCGGGTGCCGGCCCGCGCTGGCAGCCGTCACCCGAGCTGGGCGCGCGCGAGCTGATCGCCGTTGTGGTGGCCGCGGTGGCGCTCGCAGTGCTGGCGACCTGGCCGCTTGCCCTGCACATCTCCACGCGCATCTCGCCGGATCTGGGCGACCCCATCCGCACGGCCTGGCAGGTGGCCTGGGTTGGTCACGGGCTGCTCACCAATCCACTGCACGTCTTTGACGCGAATGCGTTCTTTCCCCGGCCACTGAGCCTGGCCTTCTCGGACTCGCTGCTGGGGTACGGGCCGGCGGGGTTCTTGGGCTCCGGCACCGTGGCGGCGCTGGTCCGCTACAACCTGATCTTCCTGTTCATCTGGGCGCTGTGCTTTCTGGGCACTTACCTGCTGGCGCGCGAGTTGGGCGCCCGCAGCGGCGCAGCGGCGGTGGCAGGCGTGGCGTTCGCCTACGCCCCCTACCGGGCCACCGAGGCGGGCCACTTCCAGGTGATCTCCTCCGGGGGTATCGCTCTGGCGCTGTTCTTGCTGGTCCGTGGTTACCGCCGTGACTCCTGGGGTCTGGTGCTTGCCGGGTGGCTCGTGTCGGCCTGGCAGCTGAGCCTGGGCTGGACGCTTGGCCTGCAGTACAGCTACCTGCTCGGGGTGCTGGCGCTGCTCGTGCTCTGGCACCGCTGGCGTGGGAGCGCCGCTGCAAAGGCCTCCGGGAGCGCCGCCGGCCGCTGGCGCCTGAGCGTGCTCGTCGCCAGCTGTGTGGGAGCCGCCGCCTTTGGCGGCGTGGGAGTGCTGCAGTCGATCCCGTACGAGCGGGTGGCCACCGAGTACTCAACCGCTGCACGATCGATCGCGGAAGTCCGGAAGTATTCGGCGGGCCCCGCCGCGCTGATTGCCGCGCCGTCCTCAAACCCGGTGTGGGGGGCCGCAACGGCGTCGCTGCGGGCCGACGTGCCAAGCGCCACCGAGAGCGTCTTCTTCCCCGGTCTGGTGATCGGGCTGCTGGCGCTGGCAGGCATCGTCAGCCGGGCCGGTAACCCATATACGGCGCGCATGCGCTTGGGGCTGGCGGGGGGGGCGATCGTGTGCGCAGTGCTCGCCCTGGGTCTGGGCCTTGGCGGCGCGGGTTACCCCTTTCGGCTGCTGCACGACATAGCCCCGGGCTGGAACGGCGTGCGCGTGCCCGGCCGGATCTTCACGCTCACGACTCTGGCGCTGGCACTTCTGGCCGCTGCGGGCGCCCAGAGCCTTCTGGGCCGGCTGGGCCGATGGGCCGGTCGCACCGACCATGACACGGCCGGCGGTGTTGGTGGCGACCGCGAGAAGGCAGCCGGTGGCCGGTGGGCAGGGGCGCCTACGGGCCTGATTGCGCCGCTTGTCGCACTGGCGCTGGTGGCGGCGATCCTGGCGGAAGGCACACGACAGCTTCCCGAGCATGTCGTCCCCCAGCCGGCGAGCGCCGAAGCGGGGGTGCGCCAACCGGTGCTCGACCTGCCCACCGACCAACCCGATGACCGCCTCTGGCAGTACTACTCGACCGATGGCTTCTACAGGATCGCCAACGGGGACTCCACGTTCGACATACCCGCGCTGGACGACCTGCGCGGTGCCATGCGCCACTTCCCGAATGCAGCGAGCGTGAACAAGCTCCACGAATTTGGCATCCACACGGTGATCCTGCACACAGACGTCCCCAGCCTTCCGGGCCTCTCGGCCACCGGTGGCCCGGAGCCCGCCGACCCGAGTGCCGCCGCCGAAGTCCCGGTTGCGGGCCTGGGCCTCACCAGGCGCCAGGTCGGGTCGATCGTGATCTATGAGGTCGGCCACCGTGAAGGCATTCGGGGCCATAGCACGCCACAACACGCAGCGGACCGAGCGGGCTGATGTCGGCACACGCCACAGCGGACGGCGCGCGGCGTCGGAGGCACGCGGCGCTGGCGGCGATCCTGTTTGTGGGCCTGGCGTGCGCAACGATGTTCCAGAGTTTCTCTTGGAACCAGACCTCGGCGTATGACCTGATCCAGGCGCTGTCGCACGGGCAGACCACGATCGACCCGTACCAGGCGAACACCGGCGACAAGGCGCTCTACCACGGCCACTGGTACTCGGCGCGCGCGCCCGGACTGGCGATGATCTCGCTGCCGGCCTACGAAGTGCTCGAAGCGGTGGGAGCACGCAGCTGGGCACGGGAATCCCCGGCACAGCCGCACACCGAGGAGCTGGTGGACCTGATTGGGCTCTGGGGCAACGTCCTGCCGGCGATCGTGCTGATGGTGCTCGTGTGGCGCGTCGCCGAGCGGCTGCGCCCCGGCTACGGAGCGGCGGCGGCAGTGACGCTGGGGCTGGGCACTATCGCGCTGGCGTTGGCCACGCTGCTGTTCGCCCACATGCTCGCCGCCTGCCTGGGGTTTGGGGCCTTTGCGGTGGTCATGCGCGAGCGCGATGGCCCCCCGGCGCTCTGGCAACTGGGCGGTGCAGGAGTGCTGGCGGGTTACGGGGTGACCTCGGAATACCCCATGCTGCTGGTTGCGGTGGTGGTGGGCGCCTACGCGCTGTTGCGCGCCGACCAGCGCTCGCTGGGCCACCTGGCTACGCGCGCGGCGGCCTACGCGGCCGGCGCTCTCATCGGGGTGGTGCCTTTGGCGCTGTACAACCACTTCGCGTTCGGGTCGATCACGCACGTGGCATACGACAACATCCCGGCCCAGCAGACGGGAGTGTTTGGGATCAATCTGCCTTCGGCACGGGTACTGGTGACACTCCTGGGCAGCTCGCGCGGGCTGCTCGTGATCTCGCCCGTGCTCGTGATGGCGGCAATCGGCCTGGTGCACCTGTACCGCAGCTCGCGGCGCGCCGAGGCCGTGACCGCCGGGGTGATCTGTGTGGGCTACCTGGGCTACAACGCCGGCTACTACCTGCCGTTCGGTGGCGCGTTCATCGGCCCGCGGCTGCTGATGCCCATGATCCCCTTCCTGGCGCTCGGTCTGGTGGAGGCCTACAGGCGCCATCCGGGGCCCACGATTGCGCTCGCTGGAGCGTCGGTGCTGTGCACGGTGGTGGCCACCACCACCCACCCACTGGTGGGCTACGAAAACGAGACGTTTCACTGGGCGCGGTGGCTTCTGGACGGCTACTTCCAGCCGACGATCGCCAGCGCCTACGGGCTGGGCCGCGGCTGGGGATCGATCTGGGTGTTTCTGGTGCCGGCGCTTGCCGCCGTCTGCCTGGCGGGCAGGGCGAGCGTGGCCGTGCGACACGACCTTCGGGCGGCGGGCAGGCGGGGTGTGTACATGGGGCTGCTGGCACTGGGCGCCTGGCTGATCTTTGCGATGCTCGCGCCCACGCTGCTGGGCATCGACCACGCGGGCCTGGTGGATATCGCCCACGCGGGCGACCACAGGGCGCTGCACAAGAACTACGGCCCCTACCCGCTACGCGTGCTGGCACCGCTGGGCTTTGCTGCGGGTCTGGTGGCGCTCGCCGCTGCCCGCCTGCTGCCGGCAGGGCCCCGGGCCGGTGCTCCTGCGCAAGTCCGGCCGGCACACCGCGCACTGACCGCTGCGCGCGCCGGCTGAGCGCTACGGGGTGACCGCGGCGATGCTGTTCGCGGGCAGCGTCAGCGTGGCCCGTCCACGGCGCGGGTGGAGCACGAAGACGCGGATGCCCTGCTGCACTGGGCCGACCAGTTCGCCGTGCAGCTCGGCCGTGGCGGGAAGATCGATCGTGCGGGCATTGGTGGACTCGTTGTCGCAGATCACCTCGGTGGGCGCGCCGGCGACGGAGACAGCGGTGGCCACGGTTCCTGCGGGGCTACGCAGGGTCTGCAGGCTGGCGCCCACGGGCAGCCAGTGCTCAATCGTCGCCATGGCCCCGGCCAGAGGTCGCACCTGAACCTGGCTGCCGACGACCACGAACGGGTCATAAGGGCCGCCGCTGGCATGGAAGCGCACCTGCTGGAACCCCGTCTTGATGGCACTCAAGACGAACCGGATCGCCCAGACAGCCGACGCCTGGGTGTTCGAGACGCCTTCGGCGCCCCCGCACGCAGCCGAGTTTGACTCCGACAGGATCGCTGGAACGCCGGCGGTATTGGCGTCGGAGACAACCCAGCCCAGGGTGTCGGGGGCGTCGGCGGCGGTAACCGAGAGCAGCCTCGGGATGGTGACCGCCTTGGGGCTGCCGCACGCGCTGAGCGGGTACAGGTGCACGCCCACGGTCTTTGCGCCAACCGTTGCGATCACCCGCGGTAGCTGATGCTGCCAGTTGCTGGCGATCGCCAGTTCAGGGCCCTGCACGGGCAGAGCGCCGAGGGCCGGCTGCAGGTAGGCGGCAACCTGGAGGTAGGTGTTCACCGCCACTTCTTCGTTGTAGGCCCGCTTGCCCAGCGAGCTGTAGTTGGGCAGGTAGTAGAGGTCCGGCTCGTTGCCCAGCGAGAAGCTCAGGCCGTTGGTGGCAGCGCTCTGGGCGCCGGCCACCATCTGCTGCGCCCAAGCCAGCTGGCCAACCTTGGCGTTGAGCCCGACGGTCAGCGGGTCGCGGGTGGTGGCAAGCAGGCAGTGCAGCTGACTCCAGAAGGCCGGCGGCAGTTGGTACAGCGTGGCGCTGTCCCAGTTGGGAAAAGGTTCTGTGAGCGCACCGCTTGGGACCGTCAGGTCCTGGCTGTTTCCCGCAAGGCTGATGGGCGGCGAGCCGAGCTCCTGGAGCTCGGCCACCAGGGCGCTCGGGGGGCAGGGCCCAGAACCCAGGTACTGCTCCATGAGCGGGTACTCGAACGAGAGCCCCACGGGGGTCTGGACCACCTGCACGCTTGCGCCCGCCGGCGCCCCAACGGCACCCACGCTCGACGGAGACTTGGTGGGGCTGGGCTTCTTGGCCGACGGCTTCTTGGCCACGGCAGCAGATCGGGCGTTGCGCGTGCCCTGCGGTCCTACGTGCGCGGCGTGCGCCAGGGCTTGGCTGGGAGCCGATGCGGCCAGACAAGCCGCCAGCAACACGGCCGCAGCGACGGCTCGTGGGTAAGGGATGATCGATGTTCGTCCCATGCCTGGCTCAGGCGCACCAATGCCCCTGAGCGCGGGGAGTCTAACGGGCATAGGCGGTGGCGGCGCCCGCCTCCAGGAGCCCGCAGTCGGCCATCACGAGCGTGCGATCGGCACGCTTGCCGGCCACGGGGTCGTAGCTGACCACGACCATCGTGGTGCTGCGGCTCAGGCGCACGTCATAGAGCAGATCGAAGAGCCGCTCGGCGGTGGTGCTGTCAAGCGCCCCTGTGGGCTCATCGGCGAGCAGCAACCGCGGCTCGTTGACCAGGGCTCGCGCCACGGCCACGCGCTGGCGCTCGCCGCCGGAGAGCTGCTCGGGCCGGTGGTCTGCCCGGTCTGCCAGACCGACCTCTCCGAGCAGGTCCAGCGCGCGCCGGGCGCGCTCGCGGCGGCCCACACCGGCCCCGATCAGCGGCACTTCGACATTGGCGCGCGCACTTAGCACTCCCAGCAGCAGGTGCTGCTGGAAGACAAAGCCCACCAGCTCGCGGCGCTGCTTAGCCAGGTTTCCACCGCCCCAGACCTGCTGGCCGTCGATCAGAACCTCGCCGGTGTCCGGTGTCTGAAGGCCGCCAATGAGGTTCAGCAGCGTGCTCTTGCCCGAGCCCGACCGGCCGGTCACGAGCACGAGCTCGCCGGGGCTGACGTGCAGGTCGCACTGGGCCAGCGCCGTGATCTTGCCGTAGCGCTTGCCGACCGCCCGCAGCACAACGTCGGCGCCTTCCCCGCTTGCAGGCATGAATCGACATTATGGCCCCCGTTATGCTCGACCGGTGTCGGCGCTGATGACCGCAAACGTCCTGCGGCACTGGGGGCGATCGGCGCTGACAACGCTCGGGGTGTCGGTCGGCGTGACCACTGTCGTAGCTCTCTTCGCCCTCACTGGGGGGCTCCAGGAAAGCGCCGGCGATCTGGCCCATCTGGGCCGGGCCGACCTGGGTGTCTTCCAGGCGGGGCTGGCCGACCTGACGGCGTCCTCGCTGCCGCGATCCACTCCGAGCGTGATCGCCCACCAGCCGGGCGTGGCCGACACGAGCCCCGTCCAGATCCTCTCCGGCGCAGTCACGGCCGAACCGGCGATGCTCGCTTTCGGCGCCGAAGCGTCCAGCTTCCTGGCCCGCCGCCTGGTCATGGACTCCGGCCACCGCGCGACGGGCGAAGCGGTGATGGTGGGCAGTGGGGCGGCGCAGATCCTGCACGTTGGAGCCGGCCAGACACTCTCGGTGTCGGGCCTGTCGCTGCCGATTGCGGGCATCTACAGCTCCGGCGTGCCCCTGGAGGACTCCGGAGTCGTGGTCCCGCTGGCACTCTCGCGCCGGCTCTCGGGGCGGCCGGAAGGTCTCAGCATGGTCGCGGTCTCGATCGCCCCGGGCTACAGGGAAGCGCGGGTCAAGGCCGAGATCGAACGGGCCGTCCCGGGCACCACCGCCATCGGCGCCCCGGGGGAGCTCGAGCGCGTGGACACCAACAGCCGGATCATCCACGAGGCCGCCGTGATTGTGGCGCTGCTGGCGCTCGTTCTCGGGGCGGTGGTCGTACTGAACACGATGGCGCTGGCGGTGGTGGAGCGACGCAGCGAATTCGGGATCCTCGCCGCGGTGGGGTGGAGCCCGCTGCAGATCGCGCGACTCCTGCTTGGCGAGAGCCTGCTTCTGGGTCTGCTGGGGGCAGGCGCGGGGATGGGACTGGGCGTGGCCGCCGCTGAGCTGGTCGTCCACGCACTCGGCGTGGGCGTGTTCGTCTCTCCCCAGATCACAGCCTGGGTTCTGCTGCGCGGCCTGCTCGTGGGGCTGGCGCTCTCTGTGCTCGGCGCCCTGTTCTCGGTATGGCGCGTTCAGCGTGCAGGACCGCTCAATGCACTGGGCCGCGCGTGACCCGGTAAGCGTCACCACGTGCGGCCAGCCGTGCGCAGGTGCACCGATGGCCATTTGTTGCATGTGCCGGGAATGTCGCTGTAACCCGCTACTGTTGTAAATGTAGGTTCACTTAAACGCCACATTGGTTACGGCGATTGAGTCAACCGCATAGTCTCGGGTCATCGGTATTTGTAATGTCGGTAACCGGCGAGAGAAGTCACTTAGCGCCATCGGGAGGTTGTTATGAGCGTGCTCGGAAGTTTCACCCCGTCCGTGTTGGGTAGAGCAGGCTTAATGCGACGAGGCGCTCCAGGCACGCAAGCCCCACGGCACCGCTTGCGGGCCGATCTCCCATCTGGCGGCAATGGGCGTGCCCAGACGGATTACCGCAGCACGACGGGCGGGTTCACCGGCTCAGGCGTTCGCGCTATCCGCGCCGCCTGCGTCACAGTGCTTGTGCTGGCGGCCACGGCCGCCGCCGCGCCGGCAGCCCAGGCCTTCGGGATCGAACACTTCTTCGCCGGCAACTGCGGAGTATCGACCTGCGGCGAAAATGCAACGGGGCCATCCGAAGAACAAGCTGAAACCGAACTCTTCCTGGAGGCCGGCGGCTACGTCCCCTTCGGGATCACCGATTTCAAGGTTGACACCTTCGAACTGTCGGCTACCGAAATCGTCCCCATAGGCAACGTGAAGAACATTCGCGTCAACGTGCCTCCAGGCGTCGTCACCAACCCGCAGGCGATACCAAAGTGTTCGATGGCAGAATTCAAGGCGGTCGAAACCGAATACGCGCCCGGGGGATTCGCGAACAGCGAAAGCCTATGTAACCCCGACACCGTCATCGGGGAAAACAAGGTTGTCACCGTGGTCCCGCTCGGCGGGGGCCACTACGCCGACGTGCCACTCAGCGGCAAGGTCTACAACCTCGAACCCACCGAAGGCGTAGCTACGACCTTCGGCGTGGCGCTGGGTGCAGGCGCCCTGCTTCACGCGCCGCTGTACTTCCACACGATCATTGAAGGCAGCGTCGAATGGGCTACCAACTACCACGACTACTTCGTGATCAAGAATGTGACACCCGGACTTATCTCATCTCGGCTGATCTTCAACGGCAACAAAGAGGAACCGGGACTGGAAGGCTCGGCAGGCTTCATCCGAAACCCCACCGCGTGCGTGCCGCCGGGGCCATCCACCACCACCGGCCTGGAGCTTGAATCCTACGAAAGCGAAGTGGCGCAAGGGTCCTATGAAGCGCCCCTGGGAACCGAAGAATGCGGTTTTGAGCAGTTCGCGCCGACGTTCCTCCTGACTCCGGAAACCCACGAAGCCGACCACACCGACGGCGCCACGGCGAAAGTGACCGTCCCCCAACGCACCGAAGAATTCAAAGAACCCGGTACCTCGGACGTCAAACAGGCCGTGATCACACTGCCGGAAGGCATGACCCTGAACCCGTCGGCCGCCGCCGGGCTCGAAGGCTGCACAGCCAGCCAGGTCGGGATCAATGCCGCCGAATCGGCTGCGTTTGAAATCAGGCCGATCCAGGCGGTCAAGTGCCCGTCGGGCAGCAAGATCGGCACGGCCAGCCTGCAAGTCCCCACGCTGCCCGAAGGGTCGCTCACGGGCAGCGTCTATCTGGGTGCCGCCGCGACCAGCGGCGAACCTGAAAAGGCGCTGACAATCACGGCGCCGCCGTACACCATCTACGTGGTGGCCCAGTCGGCCCGTTACGGCGTGCAGGTGCGCGTGAAGGGCACGGTCGCTCCCAATCCCACGACCGGCCGACTGGTGGCGACAGTGCAGAACTCGGCCTCGGAAAGCTCCCAGAGCGCCCCGGAAGCGCCGTTCAACTCGCTGAGCCTGCACTTCAACGGGGGCAATTACGCACCCATCGCCAACCCCATCACCTGCGGGAAGGCCCAGAGCACCACTGCGTTTACGCCGTACGCCGCCGAACAGATCGGTCCCGAACTGGTTCCGGCTGTCGCCAAGCCCCTGAGCGAATTCGCTGTCGAAGTCTGTGCCGCGCCGCAGTTCTCGGCGGCGCACATCGCCCAGAGCACCTCGGTGGCGCCCAAGACCGCGGCAGCACAGAGCAGCCTCACCTTCACACTAAATCGCCAGGAAGGCCAGCAGTACCTCGGGCAG
>CAJCIJ010000096.1 GCA_903970315.1 Actinomycetota bacterium | reverse complement strand
CGGCAGAGGGGTCGCCGGCGGAGAGATCGCCGGCCGAGGGGTCGCCCTGCTCGGTCATGCTTCGGGAGCAGCGACTGCGGCCGCAGCCCGGTCGGCGATCACGATCAGGCGGTCGCGGTCAAGGAGGCTGGCCGGCGCATGTGCCGATGGCTCCCCGAGCGCGCCGCTCAACGCCTGTGCCTTGCCGGAACCGCTGGCCAGAAGCACGCAGCAGCGCGCAGCACGCAGCACGCCCAGCGTGAGCGTGATTCGCTGCGGGGGTGGCTTGGGTGAGTCGCCGATGCCCAGACAGACGGTGCTCACACCGGCGTCCAGGGCAGCGTGATCGGGAAACAGCGACGCCACGTGGCCGTCGGGCCCGATACCGAGCACGATCAGGTCAAGCACGGGCAGGCCGTGCTCGGCGCTGCCAACCCCCGCGCGCAGCAACTCGGCGTAGTGGTCTGCGCCCACGTGCGGTCCTCGCTCGCCCTGCATGCGGTGGATCTGGGCCACAGGCAGGTGCACCTCCGGGCCGGCCGGGCGGCGCTCGGTCGGATGGCTGGTGCCTGTCGAGGGACCAGCGGTCGAGGGCGCGCCTGGCGCTTCCGAGTCGCCCGAGTTGTGGTCCCCGTCGCCGCGTGGTGCGGGGGTGCCGTTGCCAAGGGCCGCGGCACCCAGGAATGCTTCGACCGCCAGCCGGTAGTTTGACTGCTCGTCCTGTGGCCCCACGCAACGCTCGTCGGCAAACCAGACTTCGATTGCGCGCCAGTCGGGCACGGTCTGGGCCAGCAGTTGGTAGGTGCGCACGGGCGTTGTGCCGCCGCTGAGCGCCACGTGCGCAATGCCGCGCTCGGCGCGGGCGGCTGCCAGCACCGCCTGGATCTCGTGTGCGGCGGTCACCGACATGCTTTCGGCGTCGGGCTCGATCCGCAGATCGACTGCCCCCGCCTGTCTGTGACCTGGGACGGGCGTCATCTGGAGCTACAGGGTAGTCGGGTCGCAGCTGGGGTGGTTTCGCTGGAGAGAGCGATCTTGACAGGGGCTCGGGGGTTTGCCAACTTGTATGCGAGCGGTGACGGACGGGTCACCGCTGCCAACGGACCAGAGGACACCCAAGGAGAAGGGGACGCACATGCTTTTTGACGCTGTCGCGCGCGTTTTTCGGACGCGCACGCGCCTGCTTGGCGCAGCTGCTGTCGCACTCGCAATGTTTGGCGCCAGCGCAGGCGCCGCGCAGGCCACCACAGTGACGGTGCCGCTCGGCGGCAGCGTCCCGCAGGCCGTTGCCGGGGTCGGCGAGTCCGGCGGCGGCACCGTGGTGCTCGGGCCGGGCATCTACTACCTGAACTCCAGCATCACCGTGTTCAGCAACACGACCGTGGAAGGCGCGGGTCCCTCCACGGTCCTTGAGCCCGCCCCACAGTCGGCCGGCATCGGCATCTTCGAAGGGCCCGAAGGCGACAGCAACATCACGATCAAGAACCTGGTGGTGGACGACGAGGTCCACCGCAACACCTACCTGGCGAACTCCTCCGGGGGCGAGGACAACCCCTACGCCGGCACCGACTTCTACTGGTTTGGCTACAACAACGCCACCCAGGGCATCACGATCGAAAACGTCACCGCTCGCGACGCCGGACTGGGGCTGATGATGGGCACCGTGGTCGGGCTGCATCTGAACAACGACAGCTTCATCGACAACAACCCCGAGGCCAACTTCGCGCACGACGCCTACTGCGTGGCCTGCTGGGACGTGTCCATCAACAACAGCCGCTTTGACTACTCAAACGGCGACGGCCTGCATGTCGACTTCACCTCGCAGGGCGGCGACGATTTCACGCATTCGGAATTCTCCCACGACGCCGGCGAGGGGATCCTCTTTCAGGGGACCATGAGCGGCAACTACGTCGGCTACACGGCGACGGACTTCGACAACAACGACGGCATCGACCTCGACAGCGTCAACTCGGCGTTTGACTTCGACCGTGGCCAGTACGACGGCGAATACGCGATCCTGGAGAACGGCGAAGGGCCGGACTCGATCAACGGCCAGTACGGGATTGGCGACGGTGGCGGCTTTCCGGGCATCTACGAGCACGGGGTTTCGCTGTCCAACTTCCAGACGTCAACTCCACCGCCCAACTACTACTGGGCGCCGATGGCCGAAGGGGTTGTGGGACCGAACCCAACCGCCGACTGGTCCACGTCCGTCGCAGGCGCCTCCAGCGGGATCGGCGAGGTGGACTTCAACGGCTACCCCAGCGGCAAGCTGACGTTCAACGTCGGCGCCGTCGCCAGTGGCTCGACCGAAGGAATCTTCCGCTACTACAACAACACCTCGGCCACCGAGACCATGTCGTTGACCGTCAACGGCGCAAGCGCCGGTACCGTGAGCTTCCCGCCGACCGGCGAAGCGTGGGGGACGACCACGTTTCAGATGCCACTGACCGAAGGCAACAACGTGGTCGTCGTGGGCGTCAAGTCCGGGGGGGCGCCGGCGCTTGACTACCTGCGCGCCAACCTGCCAACGCCGGCGGCCCCTGCGGCTCCGGCAAGCGTCACCGCCACGGCCACGGGCCCCTACCAGGTGGACCTCACGTGGTCGCCCGTGCCCGGCGCCCAGAGCTACTCCATCGTGCGCAACGGCCGCGTCATCGCGGTGAACGTGACCGCGCCGCACTACACCGACGAAGCGTTCGCGGTCAGTGGGTCCGGCGCCACGTACACGGTCTACGCCGTCAACCAGGGCGGCTCCACAGCCAGCTCCAGCGTCTCTGCGACCACGCAACCGGATGCCCCAGCGGGCCTGCGGTCCAGCGCCACAAGCGAAGGCAATGCACTGATGTGGATGAGCGTCAACGGCGCCACCTCCTACAACCTCAAGCGCTCCACGGTCGAGGGTGGCCCGTACACGACGATTGCCAA
>CAJCIJ010000095.1 GCA_903970315.1 Actinomycetota bacterium | reverse complement strand
GGCGCCGCAGCGGGCACACCGGGTGTGGGCACGCCCACTGTGCCGGGCCAACGGCAACCGTTGACCGATGCCACGGCCTATGCGCTAGCCACCCGGCTGGCGGCGCTTGAGGCAGAGGTTTCAGAGCTCCGTTCAGAGGTTGCCGAGTTGCGCGGCCAGGTGGCCGGACCGAGCTACTAGTGCTGCTCGGTCCGCTTCAGTTGGGGAGGTCCCTCCCCGCTGCTTACCAGTCCTGCGCAGTCCCGCAGTGCGGGCAGTGCACTGTGGTGGAGACCGGCGCCGAGAAGACAAGTCCGCACTGGCACTGATAGGACGCGGCGTCGGTCGGCTCCAGCGGCACCGGCTCGATGTGGGCCTCAAGCGGCCTGCCACCTCGCCAGGAGGCTCGCCGCTCGTGCTGGCGACGCTCTTTGATGGGATGGCTGAGGCTAGATCTCATGGTGTCCCTCGACTCTGGCTTGGTTGTGGCGTAGAAGACTCCCCGTATGCCCAAAGGTTCCGCTTGGAAGGCCAATCTCCTTGCCGACTGCGTCTCGCGCAGCCTCTACTTTGGATAACGGCTGCTGCGGCCAAACCTTTAGCTCGCAGACCTGCACTTGGCTGCTCGGCCGAGGACGGGGACGGCGGCGCTGGAATGCGCCCGGCGGTTTACGATATGTGGCCAGCATGGATCCCGTCCGCAAGCGAACTGTGCGGCTGGTCGTGGCACTGACGGCAGCGGTGTTCCTGGCCTCCGCGCTCATCTACACGAGTTTCAGCGCAGCCGACCCCGCGGTGAGCCCCACCCAGCTGCTCCACGACGCCCAGCCCGGGCGCAGCTACCAGCTCACGGGGGTGGTCGTTGCGCACTCCGTGCACCGGCTCGGCGAAACGCTCCAGTTCAGCATCGCCGACCGAGCGGGCGGGGCCACGGCGGTACCCGTGAGCTACACGGGATCGGTGCCCGACCCCTTCCGGGAAGGCCGCGAGGTGATCGTCACCGTGCAGCGCAACTCCGCACAGACCGATCAGTTCGTGGGCGAACGCAACTCGCTGATCACCAAGTGCCCGTCTAAGTACAAGGAAGCTCCGCCGAGCAGCACCAAGGCGCCGTCCAGCGCCAAGGTCAGCTGATGGCCGTAGTCGGCCGCGCGTGCCTTGTGCTCGCGCTGGCCATCTGCGCGTACGGCATCGGCGCGGCGCTCTACAGCCGGCGCGCTCCCCACGCCGGCTGGCTTGACTCGGCGCGGCGCTCGGTTTACTCGCTGGCGCTTGTGCTCACGGTCGCCATGGCCGTGCTGGAGATCGCATTCCTGCGTAACGACTTCTCCTTCACGACGGTTGCCGACACCTCCAGCAGGAGTACGCCCGAGGCCTACCGCGCGGCCGCCATCTGGGCCTCCCAGGAAGGGTCGCTGCTGCTTTGGGCCTGGCTCCTGTCGCTGTGGTCAAGCCTGGTGCTGTTCTCGGTCAGAAAGCGACTGCGCGACATCACGCCGTATGCGATCGCGATCCTGCTGGGCTTCGCCGCCTTCTTTGTCTCGCTGATGGTCTTCTACGCCGAGCCCTTCGCCACGGTGCACCCCGCGTACGCCGAAGGCACCGGGCTTGACCCGCTGCTGCGCTTCCCCACGATGATGATCCACCCGCCCATCCTCTACTCGGGCTACACGCTCGCCATCATCCCTCTGGCCTTCGGAATGGCGGCGCTGCTGGCCCGCCGCGTCGATGCCGAGTGGATCCGTGCGGTGCGACGTTTCGCGATGGCCTCCTGGCTGTTTCTGGGCATCGGGATCCTGCTGGGTGCCCGCTGGTCTTACTCCGAGCTTGGCTGGGGTGGCTACTGGGGCTGGGACCCCGTCGAGAACGCCTCGCTGATGCCCTGGCTAACGGCCACTGCGTTTCTGCACTCGATCATGATCCAGGAGAAGCGCGGGATGTTGAAGGTCTGGAACGCCTCGCTCGTGCTGGCCACCGGCACGCTTGCGATCACAGGCACCTTTTTGGTGCGCTCGGGCATCCTTGACTCGATCCACGCCTTTGGTGCCTCCACGCTCGGGGTGCCATTCGTCGTGCTCATCGGCGTGCTGGTCGCCGGCTCCATCTACCTGGTGGTCTCACGGCGCGACATGCTGCGCTCCGAGCACCGCCTGGAATCGCTGGTGTGCCGCGAGTCGGCGTTCATGGCCAACAACCTGATCCTTGTGGCCCTGTGCTTTGTGATCTTCTGGGGCACGTTCTTCCCGCTCATCTCCGAGGCCATCACAGGACAGACGGCCTCAGTTGGTCCACCCTGGTTTGACCGCTACACGGTGCCCCTTGCGCTCGTACTCGTGGCCCTGTCGGGGATCGGGCCGGTGATCCCGTGGCGGCGCGCCAGCGCTGCCGCGATGCGAAAGCACATGCTCGTGCCCCTGGCCGCAGCGGTGGTGGCTGGACTGGCGCTCTCATCCATCGGCGCCGCAGGCAAGCCGCTGGCGCTTGCCATGTTCTGCTGCGGGGCTTTCGCCGTGACCACCGTCGCCGGCGAGATCTGGCGTGGGTCACGCGCGCGGATGGCGATGGCCGGCGAATCGCTGCCCATGGCGGCGCTCTCGCTCGTGTCGCGAAATCGCCGACGCTACGGCGGCTACACCGTGCACGTTGGCATCGCCGTTCTGCTCATCGGCGTCGCCGCCTCCTCATCGTTTGAGCACCAGAACCAGGTGAGCCTGTCGCCCGGCAAGACCACGCGGGTGGGAAGCTACGAGGTCCGCTACGTGCGCCCCACCGCAGCGGTGCTTGACGACCCCACCCACACGGGAGCCACGCTGGACCTGGGCGCTGTCCTTGACATCAGCCAACACGGCCACCATGTGGCGACGCTTGTACCAAAGCGTGCCTACTACGAATCCGACGAACCGTCCCAGGGCTCGATCGGCCAGCTGATCGGCGGGCAGTCCGTCAGCCAGATCTCCATGGACCGTGAATTCACCGGCAACCTCTGGAGCGCGATCGAACCGGAGATCAGTGCCGCCTCGCTGCAACGCGTGGTCGAAATCGGCAACCGCGACATCCCCGCCAGCGACGGTGCCGCGCGCGCCGTGGCGCTCGCGGTGCTGGCGC
>CAJCIJ010000094.1 GCA_903970315.1 Actinomycetota bacterium | reverse complement strand
AGCGGCCAGGGTCGCGCCGGGCAGGGCGGGATCGCCAGAGATCAGCGACTTCACACGGGCAAACTTCCTTGACGCGGGCGATCCGTGACGCATGCCTGCCTCCTGAACAATCGGGCTGAGGGCAGCTGACACGAGCAAGCGTGCAGCGCCGATGAACGATTTGCATCGGCGTCAGCACGGCGGGTTGCAATCGGTCGGTTGACCGATCTTCGGGCGGCGGCTAGTGCCGCGACGTCTCAGCCGGCGCCAAGCACGTGGCCAGCCATCCAGCGCCCCATCGCCTCCAGACCGGCGCTCTGGTAGTAGTCGCCGTGCACAGACCAGCTGGCCCCAGGCGTAGGGGCGCATACGATGTCGTGGTAGGCACAGAAGCTGATCGTGCGGCCGGTTACCGAACTCGGTAACGGGCCGGCGCCGCGAGCGGCGGCAGCGGTCCAAACGCCGGAGGCACCCGCGACCGCTGACCCGGCAGCAGGCTGAACTTCAGGCTGTTCCCAGACCGTTTCGGCCCCATTGGGGACTTTGGCGGGGTCGGCGATCAACATCACGCCCGCCAGATGTTCGCTGGAGAGCAGCGACGGGTCCGATACGGCCAGCGCGCGCAGCGCCAGGTGGATCACCAGCGCGCCCTGTGAGTAGCCCACCAGGACCACTCGCTCCTTGGGGCACGCAGCGGTCAGCGCCTCCAGTTCGGAGATCAGCTCTTCTTCGCCGGCCCCAACGCTCTGCAGGTATTCCTCGCGAATGAAGAGGGGCAGGCTGATGCCCACTGCCGGGTAGTGCAGCCCCAACGCGGTGAACTGCGATGAGCCCACGCCGGCTGTTTGCATGAACGACCTGAAGCCTTCATAGGCCTGGAGGTCGCGCTGGCCAAAGCCCGATTCGTTGCCAGTGAACACCGCAGGGTCCCCAACTGGTGCCTCTCCGGAGCCACGGGCACCGATGACCAGATATTCCGAGCAGGCGACCGTCGCCGATTGCCAGGAAGCCGGTGGCGGCTTGGGCGCTTCGGTGTACCCCACCCAGGGCGTGGTCCAGACGCCTTCACCGTTTACAGGGGTGCCGCTTCCGATCGGCGCCGGCCCTGACTGGCTGCCCCAGTTGACTTCGGTGGCATCCACGTAGGTGTTGGCTGACACCCCCACGTTGGAGTTCAGGACCGCACCGTGGATGGTCGCGGTGCCCCCTTCGGCCACCGCCAGGCCAGTGATCGCATAGTCAAGCGTGGTCCCCAGCAGTGCCGCCGAGCCGCCACTCTGAACGGCGATCCCCTCCCAACCGCCGGGGCTGGGCCGACCGTCTCCGGTGACGCCGCCGACCGAGTTGTCAGCCATTGAGGTGAAGGTGACCGGCTCGCCCGCGGTGCCGTTGGCATCCAGCGTGCCTTCGACCTCCACAGCCGTGCCGGCTTGCCCCTTTACGACCGTCCCCGGTGCCAGCGTAACCGTGACACCGTGCGGGACGGTGACAGAACAGGTGAGAATGTAGGCCGAGGCGTATTCCGGCGATAGCGTCTCGTCGTGGCTGACCGACCCACAGAGGTCGACGGTGGGCAGCGTGGTCGTCTGTGTGGTCTGAGCTGTGGTCGTCTGCGTCGTGGTCGTGGTGGTCGTCTGGAGGTCCGACAGAGGGGCGGGCGCGCGCCGGGACGAGGAACCGGAGACTCCGGCAACCGCGGATTCCTCGCTGGGCGCTCGGCCGGCGAGCACTACGGTGCCCGCAACGCGGCACGTACTCGGCCTGCCGGCGGCCTTGACCTGGCTGAGCGGCTGGATACAGACACTGAGCTGGTAGCTGCCCGCAGGCGCATTCGGCGGGACCGGAACACTGAAGTGAGCGGTCACGGTATGCGAGGGAGCCACTGCCGGCATCACCAAACGCGCCAGCAGCCCCTTGGCATCACGCCTGCGTTCGCGCCAGTCCAGGCCCGCAGTGACCGCCCGAGCCCGTCCCTTACCGGTGTTGGCAACCACCACTGCTCCCGCCACCCACCCAGAGCCCGAGGATGTGACCGACGCCGAGCTGACGAACAGCCTGGGGGCGGCGGCGCGGGAGCCGGTCACCTTGGCGGCCAGGCTACATGTGCCCCGACAGAGGCGCGACAGATGGCTTGCACGCGGTGTGGACACTGGCACGGCAAGGCTCGACGCGGGACCAGCTGCGAGCAGGCCGATTGCGGCGAGTAATACATAGCCTATCCCCCGCCGCAGCGCGGCGCACGATTGCCGGCTGCCAGTGGCGCCGACGGTTGCGCACACAGACAGATCCTTGGTGTTCACCGCGATCACAGCCAGCTCGTCGCCTCCAGCTGACAACTGGATTCTACCGGTTAGTCGCTGCGCCGATGACCGCTGCGAGCAGGACGGCGTACGCTCGGCGTGGCGACGCAGTTCGGAACTGTCGCTGGGCCATGGTCGCCACGTCCTCGGGCTGCTTTGCATCTTTTGGCTGCTCCAGGGGGGACGACGATCTGCGGGCGCTTGGCGACCACTGGTGCCGCAACAGGCCCTGGCGTCGTCGCGCTTGGCGTTGCCCTTGACACGTTCGTCGCATCCTTCACTGCACTTACTGGTGCGTTGCTCTACTTCGATCTGGCTGCCCGACGCGCCCCGGCACAGCCTGCCGCGGCCGTCGCGACCGCGTAAGCGTCCTGCGCAACGGGGGCGCAGCGCCCCGGGTTGCCAACGTCGACGCCGGAGGGCGCCGCGTGAGGTATGAGTAGTCGACGGAAGGCGGGCAACGGGTTCCGGGGCAGCGGTCGGACCTGGACGAACTAATATCGGTGCTGCTGGAGCCGACACCGGCCGAACCCGGAGCGGAAGGGAGTGAAGATGCTGATCGACCTGACAGGCAAGACCGCGCTGGTCACAGGCTCGACCTCGGGAATCGGCTACGCGACCGCCGCGGAGCTTCACGCCTCGGGGGCGACGGTTGTCATCAACGGTCGCACTGCCGAGCGGGTCCAGGAGGCAGCTGATCGGCTTGGTGGCGGCGAGGCGATCCTCGGGGTCGCCGCCGACGTCGGCACTGCCACGGGCTGCCAGTCGCTGCTCGATGCTGTGCCACACGTTGACATCCTCGTCAACAACGCGGCCGCCGCCGCCCCGCAGCCGGTGCTCGAGATCGCCGACGCCGAGTGGGAGCGTCTGTTCGCTGTCAACGTAATGAGCGGAGTGCGACTGTCTCGCGGCTACCTGCCCGGCATGCTTGAGCACGGCTGGGGCAGGGTGATATTCGTTTCAAGTGAGTCGGCACTCAACATCCCGCCGGAGATGGTGCACTACGGCACCACGAAGTTGGCGCAGCTCGGTGTCGCGCGAGGGTTGGCTGAGTCCGTTGCAGGCAGCGGAGTGACGGTCAACAGCGTGCTGCCGGGGCCAACGCTGACTCCAGCACTCGAAGGCTTCATGGACGAGATGATCGGCGACGAGGCCGCAAGCGTGGAGGAGGCTGGGCAACTCTTGGTCGAGCGCTTGCGCCCTACCTCACTGCTGCAGCGAGTCGCCAGAAGCGAGGAGGTCGCCAACCT
>CAJCIJ010000093.1 GCA_903970315.1 Actinomycetota bacterium | reverse complement strand
GGCCAGCGCGCGGTCGCCGGTGCGATAGTTCAGGAACCCGTACAGCGCCTGGGCGTGATCGGCGTAGAGCCGCTCGAATTGCTCGTCGCGCATCGCCTAATGATGGCCGATAACTCGCCGGTCTGGAACTCCGATACTTGGCCAGTCGGGAAGTGGGCTGCTCGTGCGTATAAGTCCACATGAGCCAATCACAAGACCACGAGCGCTTCTCGGAGGACCTCAATGAGGTCGCGAGCACGCTTCGCAGCGGGCGTCCAGAGCTTCAGCCTCTGGAGCTGGACAGGATCAAGCTGCGGGCGATGAGCGGTGCGCGTCGGTCCACACAACAGAAGGGTGTCTCAGTAATGAGGTCACGCATGGTCGCATTCCTCACCGTTGGGATGCTCGCGCTCGGTACAGGTACCGCAGCTGCGTGTGTGTTCAACTTTGGCGGAGGATTCACCGGCGTCTTCGGCAGCCAGTCCGAAAGCGCCGCCTACCACCAGTACCGCCCGCCCTGCCTGCCATTCTTCACGCCGGCGGCGAACGGTCAGTGTGTGTTCGATCCTCTCGGATTCATTTGGGAGTTCGTGGAGAACACGTTCTGCTGGCAGTCCAACGGCCACGGCGGCTTCGTCTGGGCCAAAGGCAACGGCTGGATCTTGACTATCTAGTCGAGCGTCACTCTGCACGACGATATTGAGGGGCTCGCTTCGGCGGGCCCCTCTTTTCGTCGGTAGGGCTCAGTGAACCGGCCGCTCGGCTACCCTCTGCTGATGATCCGCGCGGGAGTAGTTGTCTGGAGCGTCCTTATCGTGGGTGCGGTGGGCGCGGTGATCGCGTTCGGCGCAAGGGGCAGCGGCAACGAATTCAGCGCCGCGCAGGCCCAGGCCCTGACGAAGGTGGTCCCGACCACGCTAACCGGCGCTCGTGTCGCGGCCGCGATCGCGCTTCAACCTCAGCCGGTTGCGGCGTTTCAACGCACCCCTGCCGTAAAGACGGAATGCATCTCGCACGGCTCGGGCGCGCTGAGGAATCCGTGGGTCTGCAATGTGAGGTTTCGTAAGGGGATGGAAGCGCACTACCTGATCGCGGTGGAGCCGAACGGCTCCTACACGGGCGTCGGCTCGGCCACCATAACCGGGTGCTGTATCAAGGTCCCGACGCTCAACTGAGAGCACTCCTGATGCGCGCTCGCGCCGTTAGTGGCAATCGCCTCGAGCACCAGAAAAATCTTTAGGCAAGGCGCCGTCAGGAAATGTGGGGCTTGTGCGTATCAGAAACCATCATGACCCAAACAGACCACCACGACGGCCGTTCTGAGGACCTCTCCGGGGTCACGGATGCCCTGCGCGCGAACCGCCCCGAGCTCAATCCTCTTGAGCTCGACCGGATCAAGCTGCGGGCGATGAGCGGCGCACGTCGTTCCACACAACAGAAGGGTGTCTCAGTAATGAGGTCACGCATGGTCGCATTCCTCACCGTTGGGATGCTCGCGCTGGGCACGGGTACCGCCGCAGCGTGCGTGTTCAACTTCGGCGGGGGCTTCACCGGCGTCTTCGGCAGCGAAGCCGAAAGCGCCGCCTACCACCAGTACCGTCCGCCCTGCCTGCCGTTCTTCACGCCGGCGGCGAACGGTCAGTGTGTGTTCGATCCCCTCGGATTCATTTGGAAGTTCGTGGAGAACGCGTTCTGCTGGCAGCCCAACGGTCACGGTGGCTTCATCTGGGCCAAGGGCAACGGCTGGGTGCTGACCATCTAGCTGGGCGGCATGGACGCCTGACGCGTGACAGGGGCCCGCTTCGGCGGGCTCCTTGTCTTTGGACGACCGGCTCATCGAGGCCACGAATCTCAATGAATGAGGTGATTGAGTTGGTCCGAGGCGAGTTTCCACACCTCAAAGTCGAGCGATCGGCTACTCGGCGCGGAGATGCTCGGGACACCAGCGCTGACATCGCCAGGGCGCACGAAATGATTGGCTATGAGCCGAAGGATGGCGGTTTCAGATGGAATTAGGCGGCAGATCGGGTGGCACCGTGCGCGACGGGCTGCGTGCATGTTTCCCCGGCTCACCTCGAGTACCCGCGCTTGCGCCCTCGGGTCCCCGCCCGCCCGGCTGTTAGGCTGACCGTGCCGGGCCGCCCGGTTCGGCGTTTGGCGCTCGCAGGGTCCTTTTGACCTCTCTGCCTCGCGATCGCGGCCCTGAGAGGCCCATGAGGAGCGCGCGTGAAGGTAGCGATGCTGGCCCCACCGTGGATCACGGTTCCGCCGCCAGGGTACGGCGGGGTGGAGTCGGTGGTGGACGTGCTGACGGAGTCGCTGGTGCGCAGGGGCCACGCGGTGACGCTCTTCTGCGCCCCGGGGTCGCGCTCGAGCGCGGAGCTGGTGTCGTTGCTGGGGCAGGCCCACCCGCGGGAGATCGAGCGCTCGCTGTATGAGTCAGACCATGTGGCGCGTGCCTTTGGGCAGATCGACGCGGCGCTCGGCGCGGCGGGCTTCGATGTGGTGCATGACCACTGTGGCTTCACGTCGCTGGCGATGGCCGATCGCCTGAACACGCCGCTGGTTCACACGCTGCATGGCCAGTTCACGGAGAGCACGGCGGCGTTCTATGCCCACCATGCCCACAAGGCGACGCTGGTGGGCATCAGCGCGGCCCAGCTGGCGACGGCGCCGGCGGGGTTGCGGGCGGCGGGGACGATCCCGAACCCGATCGACGTGCGCGATTGGACG
>CAJCIJ010000092.1 GCA_903970315.1 Actinomycetota bacterium | reverse complement strand
TACTCAAGCGAGGTGGCCAAGGCCGAAAAGCGCACCCGCCGTGAACCGGCGAGCGCGGCGGCGTGGGCGGCGCTGGTGGAAGCCCAGCTCTTCCAGGCCGCCGAAAGCACCTACTCAAACCAGTCCCTCGGCGGCTACACCACGGCGGGCAAGAAGCTCCTGCCAAAGATCCAGCACTCCTGGGAACGGTATTTGGCGCTTCAGTCAAAGAACCCCAGCGCCTCCCTGGCCCACCGCATGCTCGGACCTCTGAGCGAAGAAGGCCTCGACGATGCCGCCGGCGAGGTTCAGGCGCTGCAGATTGTCTTCGCCGCCGAACCGCCGGCTGGCGAAAGCGCCTTTGCCGAGTATGTGACGCTGGCGCAGTACGCCTACCAGGCAAAGGACGCTGATGTGGCCAAGCTTGCGTCCGAAAAGGCGCTGAACCTTGCGCCACAGAGCGAGAAGGCAACCCTGAGGGGAGAGCTGTCTACGCTCAAGAAGGACTCCGGGCACCTCAACTCGACCTCCACGTCAGCGCTGTCCACTACGGGTGGCTAAGATCCCCACCTAGCCTCTCGGGCAGCAGCGGTCTGTGGGTCCGGCGCTCTGCGCCAGGCGCGCCGGCTCGTTTTGCGCCCCGCAGGGGACGAGACTGCGAGCGCGTTACCGCAGCACTCGGGCCGTTAGCTCAATTGGCAGAGCAGGGGCCTCTTAAGCCCAAGGTTGAAGGTTCGATTCCTTCACGGCCCATTTCCAGAACTCCCCGCCCGGCCGATGATCGTGTCGGCGGCGGTGTCCGTCCAGATGATCTGGTCCTGTTCGGGGCCCACGCCCACCATCGCCACGGGCACACCCACGTGCTCGGCGACGAACTGCAGGTACTCCTGCGCGGCCGACGGCAGCTCCGAGAACTGTCGGCACTGGCCCAGATCCTCCTTCCAGCCGGCCAGCTCGGTCAACTGGGCGCTCGCATGGTGCAGGACCGTCTGGTGGTAGGGGAAGTTCGCGAACTGGGCCTCCTCGGTGTCTCGGTAGCCCGTGCATACCGCTACGCGATCCAGGCCCGAGAGGACGTCCAGCTTGGTGATCACCAGGGCATCCAGGGTGTTCAGGCGGGCGGCGTAGCGCAGCGCCACCAGGTCCAACCAGCCGATGCGCCGCGGCCGACCCGTGGTCGTCCCGAACTCGTGGCCGCGCTCGCGCAGCGTGTCCCCAAGGCTTTCGGTCAGCTCGGTTGGAAACGGCCCCGCCCCCACCCGCGTGGTGTAGGCCTTGGAGATGCCCCAGACTTCGTCGATGTCGCGCGGACCCACGCCAGTGCCCACGCATGCCGCGCCGGCCAGCGGATTCGAAGAGGTGACAAAGGGGTAGGTGCCGTGGTCGATGTCGAGCATCGCGCCCTGGGCACCCTCGAAGATCACCGTGCGCTGGTCGTCCAGCAACTCCCACAGTTGGCGCGAGGTGTCGCCGATGTGGCGCTCCAAACGGTGGCCGTAGGTCAGGTACTCCTCGGTCATGGTCAACAGATCAAGCGCCGGGTCCTTCTCAAACGGGCGCAGCGACAGCCGCTTGGGCTCCATGGCGGCGACGATCTTCTTCTTCAGGATCTTCTCGTCCAGCAGATCCTGAACGCGGATTCCCAGGCGGGCTGCCTTGTCGGCGTAACACGGGCCAATGCCGCGCTGGGTGGTCCCAATTTGCAACTTGCCCAGCCTGGCCTCGCCGGCGGAGTCAAGCAGCAGGTGGTAGGGCATGATCAGATGTGCATTGGCCGAGATCCTCAGGCCGCTGACGTCCACGCGCCTGGCTCGGAGGGCCTCCAACTCGTCGATCAGCACCTTGGGGTCGATCACCACCCCGTTGCCAATCACGCAGTGCTTGCCCGGGTAGAGGATCCCCGACGGGATCAGGTGCAGCTTCCAGTGGACGCCCTCCCGCACGATCGTGTGCCCGGCGTTGTTGCCCCCTTGGAAGCGAACCACGGCGTCGGCGCGCTCGGCAAGCAGGTCAGTGACCTTGCCCTTGCCCTCGTCGCCCCACTGGGCGCCAACGATGACGATCCCTGGCATTGCGCGTCAGAGTCTAGGCGCCGCTCATCAGGCAGCCGTCGCAGGCTCTCCTAGACGAAACTCGCGTCGCTTGTCGTCACCGAACAGGGGCAGTGGATCGCCGCATATCTCGACCAGGCGCGAGACGATCTGCTTGCCCATCTGCTCGCTGGCACGGTCGCCGCCGCCGGTCTCCTCGGCGCTGGCGTCGCCTGGGCCGTCCGGTCCCGTTGCTCTCTGACCCGCCATCTGCCGCGCCAGATCGTCGGGCCACAGATTCGTCGTTGCCACGATGGCCTTGCGTGCCTGGTAGCGGGCATCGACGATGGAGTAGAGCTGCTCCAGCGCCCAGCTCGTCATCCCCGGCGCGCCCAGATCGTCGATGTGCAGCAGGTCGACACTGCTTAGCCGATCCAGCAGGTCCGCCATGCGTTCCTCGCCGCGGATCTCATCCCTGATCACTCCCAGCAGGCGCGGCAGCGAGTAGATGGCTGCCGTATGCCCGGACTCCAACGCGGCCTTGGAGACGATCATGGCCATCGTGGTCTTTCCGGTTCCCACGTCACCCACCCACCACAGCCCCCGCCCATTCTCAAGCTGGCTTGAGATGGTGCGGACGTACTGGCGCACGGTGGCCACCACAGGCTCAGGGAGGCCCAGTGCCGGCGGACGGTCCAGCGAGACTCCCCTGTAGCGCTTGGGTATCCGTGCCTTCAGTGCCGTGCTCTGCATGCGCGCGATGCGCGATGCGCGACAGCCGCAGTCGCGCGCCGTGTTGGTCTGATCGTCGACGATGAACCCCGTGCCGTCGCATAGGCCCAGCGGGCACGCGCGCTGTTCGAACATGCTCAGCTCCCACGCTCCCCGCCTGCGCGCCGGCCAAGCGCGGATGGGTCGCAGAGTGGGCGCCTAGAACGGCTCATAGGAGTCACCGCCGAACGGATCCTCGGAGTCGTAGGAGCCGGTACTTGCCAGCGCCGGACCGGAGATCGACGGACCGCCGCTGGGGGCTGCGTGCGACGCTGCGCCCACGGCCACGCCCGCAGTCTGCTGTTCGCGTTCGTATCCCAGAAACCGCGGGTATTCGGCCTGAAAGGTCAGTGGCACCCTGCCCAGCGCGCCGTTGCGATGCTTGGCGATCAGCAGGTCGGCCTCTCCCGGCCGGTCGGAGTCCTCGTGGTAGTAGTCGTCGCGGTAGATAAACGCCACCAGGTCGGCGTCCTGCTCGAGGTTCCCGCTCTCCCGTAGGTCCGAGAGCATCGGCCGCTTGTCCGGGCGCTGCTCGACGGCGCGCGAGAGCTGTGAGATGGCGATCACCGGGACTTCAAGCTCCCGGGCGAGGATCTTTAGTCCGCGCGAGAGCTCGCCCACGGCTGTCACGCGGCTGTCATAGCGGCTGTCGGTCCGCATCAGTTGGAGGTAGTCCACGACGATCAGACCCAGCCCGCCGTCGCACTGGTTGTGCAAGCGCCGGGCCTTGGCACGCAGCTCCAGCAGACCCAGGTCGCTTGAGTCGTCCACCCACATGGGCGCCGCCGCAAGCCGCTGGGAGGCCTTGAGGATCTTGGGCCAGCGGTCGGCCTTGACCTTGCCCATGCGCAGCTCCTCACCCTTTATGGCCGCTTGGGAGGCGACGAACCGCTGTGCCAACTCGGTCTCTGACATCTCCAGCGAGAACAGCGCTACGGCGCTTGGCCGTGATCGGTCCATGGCGGCGTTTTCAGCGATATTGCAGACCAGAGCACTCTTTCCCATCGCCGGCCTGGCGGCGATGATGATCAGGTTTCCAGGCTGAAAGCCGCCTGTGATCGCGTCCAGGTCGCGGAAGCCCGATGGCGTCCCGGTGAGCGACGTCTTCTGCGTGGAGAGGCGCTCAAGCTTGTCGGTCTCGTCGTGTAGGACATCTTCGATGGACCGGAAGTCCTGCTTGCGGTCGTCGCGCGCAACCTCCAGGATGGCCTTCTCGGCGTGCTCCACGAGGTCACGCGGCGGGGCGCCGTGGTCTGCCACGCTGGACTGGATCTCATAAGCGGCGCCCAGCAGCCGCCTCAGCAGAGCGTTC
>CAJCIJ010000091.1 GCA_903970315.1 Actinomycetota bacterium | reverse complement strand
CCGCCGGTGTCAGGCACGCCAGCCGAGCCCGTCGAGACCGTCGCGCCGTAAGCCCCCGACGCGCGCTGAACAGCAGAGGCGCCGTGAAGAGCCGCGGCGCCGCTAGCGGCTGACACGCGCTGCGCGACTGGCGGCGACACGCGCGACCGACGCCCTGGCGTCAGCGCGGCGCGGGGTCGGCCGCGGCCGCGTCGGCCGGAATTGACGCCGAGCCGTTGGCCGGCACCGAATCGGCGGCGGGAGCGGAGCCGTCGCTGTCGTTGCCGTTGCGCGTGTAGGCACCGTTGGGCGTGTAGTAGCCGTATCCATAGCCGTAGCCGAAGATGTCGCGTGCCTTGAACCCGTTGGCGACGACCCCGAGCACGGGTGCGCCGAGGCTGCGTAGTTCGTCGCGCATGCGCGCTGCCGCGTCGCGGGTGCTCTTGCCCAGGCGGCTGACGATCACGACGCCGTCTGAACGGCGCAGCAGGGGGATCGCGTCGGGCACAAACGACAGCGGCGGCGTGTCGATCAGGACCAGATCGTAGGCCCCGGTCGCCCACTCCAAGAGGTGCTCCATCGCCTGGCTCTCGATCAGCGCTGCGGGGTTCGGCGGCGTGATCCCGGCGGCGAGCACGCCCAGGGAGTTCTGGCCGCCATTGGCGCTCCCGTGACCGGTCATCGGCAGCTCCTGGATCGCCTCCTCGGCGGTGCTCGCCGAGATCAGCACCTCGGCCAGCCCGGGTGAGCGACGCAGCGCAAGGCGCCTGGCAAGTTCCGGACGGCGCAGGTCGGCCTCGATCAAGAGCACGCGGCCGCCCATCGACGCTGCGGCCTCGGCCAGGTTCTGCACGACCGTGGTCTTGCCGTCGCCCTTGCTTGCCGAGGTGACAATCAGTACGCGCAGGTTGCGGTCCACGTTGAAGTAGCGCAGGCGAGCACGCAGCATGTGAAAAGCCTCGACCTCGGCTTCGGGCAGCGGCGCCCCTCGCTCCCCGACGCTGACAGCGGCGTGACGCGGGTAGGCGTCGCTTTCTGAGATCACGCCAAGCAGCGGCAACTCGAAGATCCGCTCCATGTCCTCGGGCTGCTTCATACGGCGGTCAAGGCGCTCCAGCAGGAAGGCGATGCCGATTCCCAGCAGCAGGCCGATGACCATGCCCAGCGCCGTGTTGCGCGTCGTCTTCGGCGAGCTGGGCGAGGTCGGCACCGTCGCTTCCTGGGCCACCTGAACGTCGCCGGCTTTCAGCTGCGCGAGGATTGACAACGACTGCGCACGATCCTGCAGCGCCAGCCCCTGCTGGCCGACGCGTTCGGCTGGGGACAGCGCCCCGAGCTGGTGTTCGACCACCGCCAGCGCCGATCCGAAGTACCTGTGGTTTTCGTCGAGCTGGTCAGCGACAAACCGGTTGGCGTAGGTGTTGGCGATCTTTGTCGCCAGCGCAGGGGAGAGCGCGGTGGCCGACACGCTGACCACGTTGGATTCGCCCTCGGCGCTGATTTCCAGGTCGTCCTGTACCGTCGCGGCAGCCAGCCCCTGGCCGAGAACCTTTGCGGTCTGGGCGGCGGCAGGGCTTAGTTCCAGCAGCTTGACGTTGGTCTCCTGGTCGGCCTTGGGTTCGTTGTCGTTGCTGACCTGCAACCCCGCGACCTGCTGGCTCACCTGCGCGTTGTTAAAGACCAGCGATGCGGTAGCCGTGTACTTCTTTGTCTGCAGCTTGGAGAAGGCAAACGCCGAGCCCGCGACGAGCACAAAGCAGAGGCCGATCACCGGGAGGCGGCGGCGCAGCACACGGAGCGCCTGCTCAAGCCCGAGCGTGTTTTCCTGGTGGGGCTGTGGGTCCATTCCGTTGGTCTCTAGAGAGTGCGAGGGCTGGGCCGTGGCGGGAAACCTGCAACGGACCCATTCCCCGAGCACGATGCCATCCCGGCGAGCCCGTGATCATAGCGGACTTTGCGCGGCTGTGGAAACAATCGGTCCCATGCCCTAGAGCAAACAAAAGGCCCCGCCGCCGGCAAGCCCTGGATAGGGTGCCGGCGGCGGGGCCTGGGTGCTAGTCCGCCTTTTCAGAGGCGGCGACGCGAGGCCTAGAGGTGGCCGAAGAGCAGCTCCTCGCCGACGATCGACCTGACTCCACCGGTGACTGAGCTCACGGTCAGGAGCTGCAGCAGCGTGTGCGCTACCGAGGCCTTACCGGCGGCGGTAAACGTCACGGAGACAAACGTCGTGTGCCCGGGAGCGATCGAGTAGCTCGCGCTGCCGTAGATCACGTTGTGCGGGCCTTCGAGGTAGAGGGTGCCGGTGGTCGTGGTGCGGGCCGTGCTGTGGATCAGCACGCTGGTTCCGGTCCCGCTGAAGTTCGTGAAGCCCACGATTCCGAGCAGGACGACGCCGGACGTGTTACCGACCGAGCAGTAGGTGGCGCTTGTGACGCCGGGGGGGCAGGTCTTGGGCGGTGCTGCACTGGCTCCGGCAGGCAGGGCGACCGCCGTGCTGGCGATAACTGCGAGAACGGCGGTGGTCTTCTTGATGTTCATGCGTCCCTCCATGGAGGATTAAGTTGGCTTGATTACGCACCGTGGCCGTTCGAGAGTCGCCTCGTCCTCGGCGCAACTTGTCCATACATACGCGAGAGGGGGCAGAAGGCTGACAAGGGACTGAGTTTGCGGCTCAGGCCGTGTGCTGATTGACACAAACATTGGTCCGCCCCGTGGCCTATACACTCGGGCTGCCGGTCGGTACACTGCGCGTGCGTATGGAATGGATTCTTCGCGTACTGGGGATCGATCCCCTTAGTGCTGGCGCACCGCTTTGCCCTACCGGCGCAAGGGCAATCCCACCGAGGCACCGTCTCACCGCGTGCCGGCTGGGAGTTCAGTGACAGCGTCGCGTCCGCTGACCGCGTCCGCTGCTCCCCTGCGGGTGGTGGTCGCGTGCGACTTCCACCTCAAATACGCGGCAGCGAAGGCCAGAGCGATGCGCGCGGCGGGTGTCGACGTCCTTCTCTGTTGTCGCGATCACGCCCTCGAGTTCGGCGGGATCGACCATGAGCTGGCGGAGTTACTAGAGGAGACGCGCGCG
>CAJCIJ010000090.1 GCA_903970315.1 Actinomycetota bacterium | reverse complement strand
CCGGCAGCACGCGCCGCAGCTCTTGCGGCTCGGTGGCGCGCGCGAGAATCGCGACGCCGTTCCAACTCTTCTGACCGTGCCAGATCACCCCGTAACCCGCGTCGCGGATCGCGCTTTCGGGGAAGCGCTCTTGCGGCGCCTTGAGCTCCTGCAGACAGACGACGTCGGGGGTGCGCTCTTTCAGCCAACGCAGGAAGTTGTCGAGCCGCGCGGTGATTCCGTTGACGTTGTAAGTGACGATTCGCATGGGCGTGCATGGTAGCGAATCGCCTCGTGGCGTGCGCCCTCGGTATTGCCGTGTCGCGCGCTCCACGGCGGGCCGCGAGGCGCGCCTGTTGCGCGCTCGACGCGCTCAGGTCTCGCATCACCTGGGCGCAGGGCGCCTCGGGGGGCTTACTTGCCGGGACTATCCGCCGCCACCAGCGGTCCCGCATTCGAGGCGTCGAAGCGGCGGTTGACTTCGTCCTTGCAGACTTTCGCTGCTTGGTTGTACGAGATCACGCGATCGCTGCCCATGCGCTTTTTCATGCAATCGATCACCTGAGCGACCATCTGTCGCTTGTTCGCCATGGGCTGGCTCTTCCAATCGCCGGCCGAAGCTTGGGTGCTCGCGAGAACGGCCCCCGTCATCACCATCGCCAACGCTAAACGTTTCATGTTCCGTTCTCCGCGTTTGACTGTGGCACGCGAACCACGACCTTTACTGAGGCTAGTATGGCCGCAATTCGGGTGGCGGCCAGAGAGGGGAACCCGTCACTCCATGTCGGCTTCGGGCCTACAAACACTCAACGGACGTTGAGTGCGCTTTTCTCGAGCTCGGCACGGCGCTGGGCCAGGAGCTCCCGCAGCAGGCTGCGATGGCATCGCGTCGCATCCAGGCAGTAGCAACCCACCGAGAAATCGGTGCGGTGCGAGAGGGCGGCGAGCAGATCGAGACTGCGCGCGGCGTCGGTGCGTTTCATTTCCGCCTTGAACTTGCGGCTGAAGCGTTTCCAGCCCGCGGCATCGTCCACGGCTCGCGCCTCGCGCAGGAGCGCCTCGCTCGGCGCGAGGAGCGGGAACCATACGTCGAAGAAGTCGCGCCTGGCCCAATCGGCCTTGGGCACCCCCCGAGGCGGCCGTCGCACCGTCCCGAGCCGTAGCCCTTCCCCGTCCAAACGGGAAGAGCCCAGGCGTACGATTCGGATCAGGGGACGTATTCCCAGAGGTCGTTGAGCACGCCCAAGTTGTCGCTCCCGTCGACGCCCTCGCCGCCGAACAGCCAGAAATTGCCCGAAGCGTCGATCCACGCCACCGCCGAGTAGCGCGCACCGGGCACATTGGTCGGCGCAGCGCTCCCCTTCATGCCGTAGTTGCCCTCGGCCCCGAGCGTCTGCGAGCCGGCCACCCAGGTCCATTCGCCGCTCGCGATATTGTAGCTCCAAAGGTCGTTCGCGTTGCCCTGCGCGCCGCTCGCGTTGAACGCGGAGCCTCCGAACAGCCAGAGGTTCCCCGAGGCATCGGCCCACGAGTCCGCGGAACCGCGGGCGCCGGGCACATTGGTCGAGGCGGGTACGCCCTTGGCGCCATAGTTCGCGAGTGCCGACACCGTGGAAGAGCCCGCGACGAAGGTCCATTGTGGGATGGAGGTGCTGAACATCCAAAGGTCGTTCATGTAGCCCTCGTTGCTCGAGCCGTCGTAACCTTGGCCGCCGAAAAGCCACAGATTGCCGTTCGAGTCCACCCAGCCGCTCGCGACATGGCGCGCGCCGGGTGTCCCGAGCGTGCCGTAGTTGCCGCCGGCGTCCGCCGAGCTCGAGCCCGTAACCCAAGTCCAAAGGCCCAAGCTCGGGCTGTAGCGCCACAAGTCGTTCAGGAAGCCGCTGCCGCTTTGCGCTTCGCCGGCGCCGCCGAACAGCCAGAAGTTCCCCGAGGTGTCGGTCCAGGATACCGCCCCGCTGCGCGCTCCCGGTATGTTGCTCGAAAGCCCCGGGGCACCGTACGAACCCGCGACGTTGACGACGTCCGAGCCGCCGACCCAAGTCCAAGTGCCCCCGGTTACGGACGGTGTGTACGTCCACAGGTCATTGAGATAACCGAGGGTGCCGTTCGAGTCGAAGCCGTAACCGCCGAACAACCAGAGATTGCCCGAAGAATCGACCCACGTGACACCGCCGCTGCGCGCTCCCGGCGTGTTGTTGCCCGGAGTGCCCGATGAGTAGGTCCCGCTCGCGTCGGTGGTGCTGAGGCCCGTCATCCACACCCAACCGTTGGTCGGGGTGTATTGCCACAGGTCGTTGTAGTACACGTTGGTGGAACTGGCATAACCCGCTCCGCCGAACAGCCACAGCGTGCCGTTTCCGCTCCAGGTCATGCTCGAGTAGCGCGCTCCCGGGACGTTGCTCGCGGCGACCATGCCTTTCGTTCCGTAGTTGCCCGCGGCGCCCTCAGCCTTCGCACCACTCATCCAGATCCAGTCGCCCTCGCACACGATCGTCACATTGGTGACGTTGGCGCCGCCCATCGTCCCTGAGCCGGCCGAGACGGTGCAGGTCTGACCCGTGGGCTGCGTGCCGACGGTGACCGAATACGCCGCTCCCTGCGCGATCGGGGTGCCGAACGTGAAGCTGCCGTTCGTGATGATGGAGAGGCTGTCGGTGAGATTGTCTTTGATGATGAGGGTTCCGGACGAGAGTCCCGTGACCGTGCCGCCCACCGTATAGGTGTTCGCGCAGGTGACGCTCACGTTGGTCACGTTGCTGCCGGCTACCGTGCCCGAGCCGTGGGTCACCGAGCAGAGCTGACCGGCCGGCTGCGTGAGCACGCTCACTGAGTAAGCGCCGTTTTCCGGGATCAAGGTGCCGAAGGTGAACGATCCGTTGGCGCTCAAAGTCAGGTTATCGCCGCTATTGTCTTGCAGGGTCACCGATTCCGTTGCTGCGAGTCCCGACAGCGTGCCGCCGATCGAATAGCTGTTCGTGCCGCAGGTGACCGCAACGTTGCTCACGTTCGCGCCCGAGACGGTGCCCGAGCCGTTCGCGACCGTGCACGCCTGCCCCGTGGGTTGGGTCAGCACCGTCACGTTGTAGTCCGAGCCGCTCGCGATCTTGGTCGTGAACGAGAAGCCCGTGGCGGGATAGGTCACCGTCGTGGGATCGGCGCCGTTGTCCTGTAGAACGATGCTGTTGCCCGACAGCAGGTCGCTGACCGTTCCACTAATCGAGTAATCGATCGGCGCGCAGCTGACCGTGGCGGTGACGTTGCTCGAGCCGATCGTGCCCGAGCCATTGGTGATCGTGCAGG
>CAJCIJ010000089.1 GCA_903970315.1 Actinomycetota bacterium | reverse complement strand
GGCGCTGTCGGTGGCCGGGCGCTCGGGCACGCTGGCCGACCGCATGTTGCACAGCGCCGCCACCGACCACTGTGAGGCCAAGACAGGCACGCTGACGGGGGTGTCCAACCTCGCCGGGTACTGCCAGGCAGCCGGGGGTCACCTCACGGCGTTTGCGTTCTTCAACGACGGAATACCCACCGAAGCTGCTCACGCCATCCAGGACAACATGGCGATCACCCTGGCGCGCTACTGACCAGCAGCGCCAGCAGCTCGGCTTCGCCGATCACGGCCACGTCCAGGCGCTGGGCCTTGGCGAGCTTTGACCCCGGCGAGTCGCCGGCGACCAGATAGTCGGTCTTGGCCGAGACCGAGCCCGACACCCTGCCGCCGGCAGCGCGGATACGCTCGGTCGCCTGCTCCCGCGACAGCTCCGGCAGCGTCCCTGTCAGCACCAGCACCTTGCCTGCCAGCGGTCCGTCCAGGGCCCCGGCTCCGTCGTGGGCAAACTGCAGTCCATGGGCGCGCAGGGCCGCGACGAGGGCGCGCATGCCTTCCTCGTCAAGGGCCTCGCGAATCACCGCAGCGGTCTTCTCGCCGATGCCCGGCACCTCGGCGATGGCCTCGGCGGGCGCGGCCAGCAGCGCGTCGATGTCGCCGAAGTGAACGGCCAGGTTGGCGGCGGTCACCTCGCCAACCTCCTCGATGCCCACCGCAAAGAGCACCCGGTCAAACGGTCGCCGCTTTGAGTCCTCGATGGCATCGAGCAGGTTGCGCACCGAGCTCTCGGCGAAGCGCTCCAGTGGCAGCAGCTGCTCTTCGGTGAGCGTGTAGAAGTCCGCCGGCGTGCGCACCAGCTCGCGCTTTTGGAGCATGGCCACCTGCTTGTCGCCCAGCCCGGCTATGTCCATGCCCCCGCGCGAGCAGAAGTGCGTCAAAAGCTGCCAGCGGCGCTCCGGGCAGTCGCGGTTGGGGCAGCGGGTGAAGACCACCCCTTCGGGCTTTACCGTCTGGGTGTCGCAGAACGGACAGCGCGCCGGCGGCCGCGGGCGCGGCGGGCGACGACGGTGCTCGGCCACGTGCGGGGCCGGTGAGACGACCTGCGGGATGACGTCGCCGGCGCGCAGCACGATCACGTCCTCGCCCGGTCGGATGTCCTTGCGGCGCAGATCCTCCTCGTTGTGCAGCGTTGCCAGCTTGATCGTGACGCCGCCCACGCGCACGGGCTCAAGCACGGCAAAGGGATGCAGATCGCCGGACCGGCCCACGTTCCAACGGATCGCCTCCAACTTTGTGACAGCCGTGGTGGGCGCAAACTTCCAAGCCACCGCCCAGCGCGGGTCCCTGCCAACCGAGCCCAGCCGCCGCTGCAGGCCAAGATCTGACACCTTGACCACCGCGCCGTCGATCTCGAAGTCAAGCGCGCCGCGGCGCTTTTCCCAGGATTGACACTGGGCGATGACATCGTCCTCGGATGTCTTCAGGGCGACGTCGCCGTTGACCGGGAAGCCGTGGTCGGCCAGCCACGCCAGCGCCTCCCAGTGCGTATCCAGAGTCAGGCCGTCTGTGACACCCACCTGGTAGGCCCAGAACGACAGCGGCCGCCGGGCGGCCAGCTTTGGGTCAAGCTGGCGGATCGTGCCCGCGGCGGAGTTGCGGGGGTTCATGAACGTCGATTCGCCGGCTTGCGCGCGGCGCTCATTCAGCGCAGTGAAGTCGTGCAGCGACATGTACACCTCCCCGCGCACCTCCAACAGAGCCGGCGCGCCCTCGATGCGATGGGGGATCGAGGCGATCGTGCGGAGGTTGTGGGTGACGTCCTCGCCGATACGGCCGTCGCCGCGGGTGGCGCCGCGGTCCAGTACCCCGTCGCGGTAGATCAGGCTGATCGCAAGCCCGTCCACCTTGGGCTCGACCACGTACTCGATCGCGGGGTCCTCGATGCCTTCGCGCGCCAGGTGCGCACGCATCCGCGCCACCCACTGGCGCAGCTCCTCGGCCGCGCGCACGTTTGGCAGCGACAGCATCGCCTGCAGGTGCTCGACCTTCTGCAAACGGTCCACCGGCGCCGCCCCGACGCGCTGCGTTGGCGAGTCCGGCGTCACCAGGTCTGGATGCTCGGCCTCCAGCCGTCGCAGCTCATCCAGCAGCGCGTCGTATGCCTCGTCGGAGATCTCGGGATCGTCGAGGGCGTAGTAGCGGTGGTTGGCGCGATCCAGCTGCACGCGCAACCGCTGCGCCTGGGCTGCCGGGGTCTGGCCGCGCGTCATCCCTGCGCGGAGGCGACCGGCTCCAGCAGCGACTCCAGGTCGAAGCTTTCCAGCGACTGAAAGCCGGGGCTGTAGGTGAGATCGAAGTGCAGCGGCGTCACGGCGATGTGCCCCGCCGCCACGGCCGCCAGATCGGTCCCGGGCTCGTCCCGAAACCCCGGATCGCGACCGTATATCCAGTAGCGCTTGCGCGCCGGCGGCCCAGCCTCCTCGCGCTCCAGTCTCAGTTCGTCGCGGTAGACCCGCTTGCCCAGGCGCGCCACCTCCACCCCGGACGGCGTACCAAGGGGCACGTTGACGTTCAGCAGCGTCCCCGCCGGCATGGGCACCTCGCCGAGGCGCTCCACCAACCGCGCCACAAAGCCCGCGGCGTAGTCAAACGGAGGCGCCGGCCCGCGCAGCTCGCGCGCCCGGCCGGGCAGCTCCTGGGAGACCGCCACGGCGGGCAGACCCAGTACAAGCCCCTCAAGCGCCGCCGCCACGGTGCCCGAGTAGGTGATGTCGTCGCCCAGGTTGTTGCCGTGGTTGATCCCCGATACGACCACGTCGGCCTGAAAGCCCTGGATCAGTTGCAGGCTGGCCAGGCGCACACAGTCCACCGGGGTGCCGTCGGTGGCAAAGCCCGTGCTTGAGTCCTCGAAGGAGACCGCTTCGACCCAGAGGGGCCTGTTGGTCGTGATCGAGCGCGCCATCGCCGAGCGGTTGCCGTCCGGGGCGATCACGACCAGCCGGACGTCCGAAAGGTCAGCCAGCGCCCTGCGCATCGCCTGCAGGCCGTCGGCTTCGATGCCGTCGTCGTTTGTGAGCAGCACGTTGAGCACGCCTGCCAGGATATTGGCCGGTCTGGGCGTTGGCCTGTGTGCGCCGGCCGCCGGTGTCGCGCGTCGGCCCGTGTGCGGGTTGGCCAGCGTGTCCGGCTAGTGCTTGGCGCGCAGACGCACGGCGACGGAGGCGATGTGCGAGACCGCAGCGCCGCCCGTGGCGGTGTAGGTCAGGTGCGCGGTCACAGCCAGCGAGCGGTGCCTGCGCGCTGCCGCGGCAAGCGCATGGTGCGCCCCCGCGCTGGGCACGACCGTGAAGCTCACAATCTGGGCCGACCCAACCACCTTGGCGCCGGACCCAAACTTGCCGTCCTTGAAGGAAACGGCCCAGCTCAGCGAACCGCGGTCAAACACGACGAGCTGGAAAGTGATCGCGCCGGTGCGCCGGTTGACCCGTTTGGCGACGAGCGCGAAGTTGCTGTTGGCCTTGGCGGTGCTTGAGCCGACGCTGCCGCCGGCCCTCGTCGAGGCCCCGGCCACCGGGCTTTCAGTCAGCGATTCCGACCCGCCCGGCAGCTGGGTGTCGGGCACGACGTCAAAGGTGTAAGCGTCGGCGGGGACCGCCGCGCTGTGGCCGCTGGGGGTGCTCACCTGAACTTCCACGGTGCCAGCGGCGTGTCTGGGCGTGGTGACGATCAGTTCGGTGGCCGAGACCACGGTGCCGCCGGTCACCTCGCTGTCACCGAACAGCACGCTTGTCGCGCCTGCGAGGTTTTCCCCGGTTATGGTCACGCGCTGGCCGCCTGTCGCCGGGCCGCTCGATGGCGAGACGTTGGTGATCACGGGCGCGGGCGGCCGTTCGTAGGTGAAGCGCGCAGCTTCGGTGGCTTCGCTTGCGCCGCCCGCAGTTGACACGGTGACGGGCACTTCGGTGTTTTCAGCCGGGCTGTCGGCAGGCACGCGCGCGGTCAGCTCTGTCTGGGAACGAACGCTCACTTCAGTCGATGCCGCGCCACCAAACTGCACGGTTGTGGGACCAGCGAAGTTTGACCCGGTGATGGTCACCATCTCGCCGCCCAGCGTGCTGCCGTGGCCGGGTTCGATCAAGGAGATCGACGGCGGCGGGGGCGCTTGGAAGGTGTATCTGTCGCCCCCTACGGTCGCGCTGACTCCGTAGGGCGTCTGAACGGTGACGTCCACCGCTCCCGCCGTGTGGGCCGGCGTCGTTACGGTCAGTTCTGTGGCCGAGCGCACGTCGGTTTCGGTCCCCGGCGTTTCGCCGAAGTCCACGGCGGTGGCCCCTTCGAGGTGTTCTCCGTCGCGTCGCGCTTGTCGCAACGGGAATCGGCGAGATCGTCTTTCGAGACGATCACCATCGCCGAATCGCCGAGGGTGAGAGCCCGGCACGGACTCGAGTTCGTCGCGAGTCACGCCTCTCGCGAGGTCCAAGCGGTCGACGTGCTCTTGGTGCCCGGCGGCCTGATCGATGCGGCCATGGCCAATGAGCGGCTTCTCGCATGGATCGCAAGTCACGCAAGCCGCTGCGAGTTACTGGCGTCGGTGTGCAACGGCGCGTTCATGCTGGCGGAACTGGGCCTCCTCGACGCGAAGATCGCGACGACCCACTGGGAGGACATGGAGGAGTTTCGCCGTCGATTTCCGGCGGTGCGGCTCACCAGCCAGCGTTGGACCGAAGATGGCGATGTATGGACGAGCGCGGGCATATCGTCCGGAATCGACATGTGTCTGCAAATCGTCGCGAAGCTCGAAGGCCCGGCGCTTGCACTGCGAACCGCCCGGCAAATGGAATACCGCTGGAATCGAGCAAATTGAGCGGTGGATCGGCAGCAGCATCGAGACACCGGACGACGCCGGAACAACATG
>CAJCIJ010000088.1 GCA_903970315.1 Actinomycetota bacterium | reverse complement strand
CGCGCAAGCCGTTGCTCGCCGGCGCGGGTTCGCGCGAGAGATAACCCACGACTTCCACCGGTGAACGCGACGAGCGCACCGTTGCACGCAGGGCACGGTCGACGTCACAAACCTGCTTGTTGGTGCCAACCAGCACCGCGCGCCTTCTGTAGCCCGCCGCTCGGAGGATCCTGCCAGTAACGCGCTCGTACAGGTGTCGCAGCGCCGGTACGTAGAACAGCCCCAGGGAGAGCGATCCCCAGAACACGTAGAAGCTGCTGTAGTGCTCGCCGTTGACCTCCGCAAAGATCAACGCCACAAACGCAACCTGAAACAGCGACGCCACGATTCGCGTCAGGCCGGGGCGCTGTGCCCGCGAGGCGTAAAGCCCGGAGCGCCAGAACAGGAGCACCGTCAGCAGGTAGGTGAACGCCAGGTAGCGGCCCGTCTCATGGATTTCGTCGCCCACACTCACGTGCGTCGCGTTACCAAGCACCACCATCCCTACTGCTTTGACCAACAGCGCAGTGAAGATCGCAAGCGAGACTCCCAGGAAGTCAAGCGCCAGCAGGCAAACCACCGCCACCAGGCGGCGGAGCGTGACCATGCGCAGCAGAAACGACAGCAGCGGCGGCCGCTTGCGGCGGACGTCGTGGTCGGTTCGGTCGGGCCTGCGCGCCAGCGCCGGCCACTCACCGGCCTCATACGCAGAGCCTGCGAGCGCACCCGCCGGTCGGCTGAGCTCTTCGTGCTGCGGTCCTCGTGTCCGTGTCCGTGTCGCCGCGGTCTGCGTCACGTCCAACCCCTTGTCAGGACGTGCCATATCGCTGTTCATAACGCGCCAGACAGGCCAAGGTAGCGGTCTGCGCACTCACGCGCAAGGCGCACCGGACGGATGTGCGAGACCGTCGCACTCAACCAACCAGAGCCTCCACGCCTGCGTCCTCGATCGTCCTCTCCAGCCCCTCGCGCAACGACACCTCCGGCGACCACCCCAGAACCTCGCGCGCCAGCGTGATGTCCGGCCGGCGCTGCTTGGGGTCGTCCACCGGGAGCGCCTCGAACACGATCTCCGAGCTCGAGCCCGTCGCGTCCCTGACCGCCTCCGCCAGCTCCAGGAGCGTGAACTCGTCGGGGTTGCCAATGTTGACCGGCTGGTGATAGCCGGACTCCGCCAGAGCTATCAGCCCGCGTATCAGGTCCGATACGAAGCAGAACGACCTGGTCTGCGAACCATCTCCGTACACAGTGATGGGGCGGTTCGCCAGCGCCTGGCGCAGGAACGTGGGGATCGCGCGGCCGTCGTGCGGGCGCATCCTGGGGCCGTACGTGTTGAAGATCCGCGCAATCGCTGTGTCCACCCCCTGCTGGCGGTGGTAAGCCATCGTCATCGCCTCGCCGTAGCGCTTGGCCTCGTCATAGACGCCTCGGGGGCCAATCGGATTGACATGCCCCCAGTAGGACTCTGTCTGTGGGTGCACCTGCGGGTCGCCGTAGACCTCGCTCGTGGACGCCAGCAGGAAACGGGCACGCTTGAACTTCGCCAACCCAAGGGTGTGGTGGGTGCCATAGGAGCCCACCTTCAACGTATGCAAAGGCAACCGGAGGTAGTCGATCGGCGATGCCGGTGAGGCCAGGTGGTAGACGAAATCCACCGGCTCGTCGACAAAGAACGGCTCCGTGATGTCGCAGTTGATATGGCTGAACTCCGGCACTCTGATGTGCTCGATGTTCGCCAGCGACCCCGTGTCGAGGTTGTCCACGCACACAACCCTGTGGCCCCTCGAAACCAGGGCATCGCACAGGTGTGAGCCAAGAAAGCCCGCGCCGCCGGTCACCAGGCAGGTGGACACCCACGGGAGGATACCGGTCATAGGAGCACCAACCGTTGTCCGTGTCCCCATATCATCCCCCATTGCACGACGTGCCCCGTGCATCGGCACAAGGTCCACAGCCTGTCGTTGGCCGCGCCGGAGCCGACGATCTCGGGCACCAAAGCAGCGAAGCCACACCCGAAACCGCGCCTAAACGATGAGCACACAGGAGCAGACAGAAAACCTCACCATCGCCCCCATCGTGGGGCCCGATGACCCGCGGCGGTTCACCGACTCCGGTATTGACATCAAGCCGCTCTACACCGAGCAGGACCTGCCCGCCGAGCTGCATCTGGGGGTGCCGGGGGAGTTTCCCTTCACGCGCGGGATCCACCCCGAGATGTACCGCGGCCAGCTTTGGACCATGCGGCAGTACGCCGGTTACGCATCGGCGAAGGAGTCAAACGAGCGCTACCGCTACCTGCTCTCCAAGGGCTCCACGGGGCTGTCCATGGCATTTGATCTGCCAACCCAGCTGGGTCTGGACTCCGACCATCCCCGGTCATTGGGTGAGGTCGGGCGCACGGGGGTCGCAATAGACACGCTGGACGACATGCGTACCGCGTTCGACGGCATCCCCCTGGATCAGGTGTCCACGTCCATGACCATCAACGCTCCCGCCGCATGCCTGCTGCTGCTCTACGAGCTCGTCGGCGCCGAGCAGGGCGTGGCACCCGACAAGCTGCGCGGGACCACCCAGAATGACGTCCTCAAGGAGTACATAGCGCGCGGCAACTACATCTATCCGCCGGGCCCCACGATGCGGCTAACCACCGACATCTTCCAGTACTGCCACGAGCGCGTGCCTCGGTGGAACACCATCTCGGTCTCCGGCTACCACTTCCGCGAGAAGGGCTGCTCGGCTGTTCAGGAGGTCGCCTTCACCCTGTGTTCCGGCATCGCCTACGTGCAAGCCGCCGTCGAGAAGGGCCTGGACGTCGACGAGTTTGCGCCCCGCGTGGCGTTCTTCTTCAACTGCCACAACCACGTCTTCCAAGAGGTGGCAAAGTTCAGGGCCGCCCGGCGGATGTGGGCGGCGCTCATGCGCGACCGCTTCGGCGCCACCACGCAACGCGCCATGATGCTCCGCTTCCACACCCAGACCGGCGGAGTCACGCTGACAGCCCAGCAGCCGGAGAACAACATCGTGCGGGTTGCGCTGCAGGGTTTTGCCGCCGTGTGCGGGGGTACCCAGTCGCTGCATACAAACGGCTTTGACGAGGCGCTTGCGCTGCCCACCGAGCGCGCCGCCAAGATCGCCCTGCGCACCCAGCAGATCATCGGCTCAGAGGCCGGCGCCGCCGACACCGCCGACCCTTTTGCCGGCTCCTACTTCGTCGAGGCGCTCACCGACGAGATCGAACGCCGCGCCCAGGAGTTGATCGCCAAGGTCGACTCTCTCGGCGGCTCTGTCAACGCGCTGGAGTTCATCACCAGCGAGATCGACCAGTCAGCCTGGGGTTATGAGGAGCGCTACCGACTGGGCCAGGACATCGTGGTAGGGGTCAACGCCTACCAGGAAGACGAGGTCGGCACGCAGGACCTTCTACGTGTCGACCCTGAGTCTGAACGCGAACAGGTCCAGCGCCTGGCGGCCTTCAAGGCCAGCCGCGACAACGAGCTTGTGCAGCGGCGACTGGCCGAGCTGCGCGACGTAGCCGGGACCGACGCCAACCTGCTGCCGTCGATGCGCCAGGCGCTGGCCGATCACTGCTCCGTGGGCGAGGTCTGCGGCGCCCTGGCTGAAGTCTTCGGCCGTTACACCCCCGCTTTCTGAGCCGGCGGCTGACGGTACTCTGGTCACGGTATGGCTGAGACCTATCGGGTTGCTGTCGTGGGCGCCACCGGCCAGGTAGGC
>CAJCIJ010000087.1 GCA_903970315.1 Actinomycetota bacterium | reverse complement strand
GTCGCCGATCTTGCTCCCCAGCTGCTCGGCAACGCCGTCTCTGCCTCTTCGCACTAGCGCGTTACGCTTAGCCAATGCCTTCGGAGATCTCTTTCGCGCGCGGCGTTCCGTCGCTGGACATAGTCGACGTCGACGGCCTGCGCGAGGCGGCTGTTCGCGCCTTCGAAAACGACCCCGGTGGCGTGACCGCCTACGGCACCTCCATCGGCTACCCGCGCCTGCGTGCCTGGATCGCCGAGCGCCATGGCGTGGCGCCGGAGCGCGTGCTGGTAACCAACGGCTCCCTGCAAGCCGACGCTTTCCTGTTTGACCAGCTGGTGCGTTCCGGCGACGAGGTGGTGGTCGAGAGTCCCACGTATGACCGCACGCTGCTGTCGCTGCGAAACCGCGGCGCTCGCCTGCACGCCGTGGAGCTTCGGCAAGACGGCATCGACACCAAGGCCCTTGCGGACCTGCTGGCCGGGGGCGCCAGGCCCAAGCTGGCCCACGTGATCCCCAACTTCCAGAACCCCGCCGGGTACACGCTGTCGCTGCAAAAGCGCCAGGAGCTGGTGGCGCTGGCGCGCGAGCACGAGTTCGTGATCCTGGAGGACGACCCTTACGCGGAGCTGCGCTTTGACGGAGAGCCCGTGCCAACGATGGTGTCGATGGACCCCGACCATGTTGTGTACGCGTCCTCGTTCACCAAGACCGTGTGCCCGGGCGTGCGGGTGGGCTACCTGGTCGGGCCCGAGGATCTGATTGCCTCGATCGTGAAGCTGGCCACCAACACCTATATCTCGCCCGGCATGGTCGCCGAGGCGATCGTCTACGAGTTCTGCGCCGCCGGGGCACTGGAGCGCTCCATCGAGACGGTCCGCACGGCACTTGCGGCGCGCGCCGGCGCACTCACGCAGGCCCTGGCCGACGAGCTGCCCGAGGCCGAGTTCGTGGCCCCGCAGGGCGGCTACTTCCTGTGGGTGACTCTTCCCGAGGGCAGCGACGTGGACGCTCTGTTTGCGGCCGCCAGTGAGCGGTCCGTGGTCTTTGTGAAGGGCACCGATTTCATGCTGGAGGGCGGCGAGAACGCGTTCCGGCTGGCCTACTCGGGAGTGAACACCGACCAGATCCGCGAGGGCGTCTCGCGCCTGGCCGACGCCTGGCGCTCGCTGAACTAGCGCCCGTAGCGCTGCTTGCCCAACACCAGCTGCTCGGGCAACGCCGTCCGTGACGGCGGCGAGGGGTCGGCGACCACGGAGACCGTTTCGGCCACACTGGGGGTCACTGCACAACGACTGCCGTCAGCGGTCTGGAGCACGACCTCCTGGTCATCGTGTGACGCAAGCGTGCCGTCAAGCCCGGGATAGAGACCTGCGTCCATGAGGTAGTGCAGCAGGTCCTCGGCCTCGTTCTCAAAGCGCAGCACGCGCACGCTGGCGCCAACGGCCACATCGGCAAGCGGCACCCCGGGCTCGCGCGCGCCAAGTTCGATCGGGTGTCAGTGAGGACAGTTCTTGGCATCGCCCACGGCCGCGCGAATGCGCTCCTCCAGGGCCGGCGACATCCCGTGCTCCAGGCTCTCGGCCTGCTCGTGCACCTCGTCCCAGGGAACCTTCAGCACGTCGGTCAGGAAGCGCTCGATGAGCCGGTGGCGACTGACCACTCGTTCGGCGAACTGCATCCCCGAATCGGTGAACTTGATCGTCTTGTCCTGCTCGCGCGCGATATAGCCGTCGCGCTCCAAGCGCCCCACCATCTCGTGGACCGTGGGGGCTGAAAGCTGCATCGCCCTGGCGACGTTGGCGGCGCTCATGACAAGCCCTGCCTCCTTGAGCCAGAACAGGCTCTGGAGGTACTCCTCCTCGGCCACAGTGGCGCCGTCGGCAGACATGGCCGTTGATGCTATCGGCGCCGGTGCATCGGCCGAGTGGAGAGTCCAGCGGTGGCGCGTGCAGTGCGACAGCCTGGAAGGCCAGCGGTGGCGCGTGCCGGCAGCCTGGAAGGATGCGGCGATGATCCCGCGCACCGTGCTTGTCCTCGCAACTCCCTTTGCTGAGACGCTGAACGCAGCGAGCGTGGCCGACGCCGTCGGCCGGGGGCTGCGCACGGGCGGCCACGGCTGGGAGGTGGACACGTGGACGCTGGACGGACCCGGCGCCGCTCCCAAATGCCTCCACGGTGAGCACTCCGGCGACATCGAGTTCGGGCCCCAACTGCACAGAGCACGCGCGCTCGTCCTAGCCGACGTTGACATCTGGCGCGCGGCCGGCGCCGCTGATGGGACGTTCATCCTGGCCACCGACGCCCGCCAGCGCGGTGTGCCGGCCTTCGCGGTGACCGCAGCGCCGGCAAGTGACCTCTTTGCGGCGCGGATCATGGACCTCGGAGCCGTACTTCACGCGCGGACCGCGGGTCAGCTGGAAGCGGCTGGTGCCGTCCTGGCAGTGCTCATCTGAGCGCTGGCGCCACCACGAGGGGCTCGACCAGCGCGTGAGTTTTGGTACTGGTTGTGCCGCAATTTGGTTACGCTCGCCCGTGGATGACCGGGTCCGAGCCCCCACTCCCAGACCCAGGCGCCTCGCCTGCCGGGGGCGAGCAGCCGGCCGGCGGCGACTCCGGTGGGTCGCGCAGCCGCGGGCGCGGGGTCACCGGCTCCAGGCGCGCCACGGTCGTGGGCGCCGGCTCGTTCGGCACGGCGTTGGCGGTCGTGCTGGCGCGCTCGGGGCTCAGGACCACCCTGCAGACACGCACGCCCGAGCAGGCCGAGACGCTCAACCGCGAGCGCGCCAACGAGGTCTACCTGCCCGGCATAGAGCTGCCGGCTGCGCTGCGGATCGAGTGCGTGGTGGAGGGCGTGGCACGCGCCGACCACGTATTCCTGGCCGTCCCGTCGCGGCGCATGGACGAGGCAGTGGAAGCGCTGATGCGCGGCGGCCTCCACAAGCGCGCCGCGGTCATATCGGTCGCCAAGGGTCTGACCAGCGCCGACGGGCTGCCCCCGACGATGGTGCTGAGGTCGGCGTTCGGCGCCCACCGCGTGGCCTGTGTTGGCGGACCCGCCCACGAACAGGAGATGGTCCACGAGGGCGCCGCGCTCGTGGCGGCTTCCACCGACGAGCTGCTTGCGCGTTCGCTTGCGCAGATCTTCACTCGCGGCGGGGTGGTCTGCGAGGTCTCAAACGATCCCGTCGGCGTGGAGCTCGCGGGGGCAGCCAAGAATGCCGCAGCGCTTGCCGCCGGCGCGACAGGCGCACAGGGGCTCAACGCCGCTGGAGCGGCAGCGGGTCACATATTTGCCGAGGTGTGGCGCTACGCCGAGGGCCTGGGCGCGCGGCCGGAGTCGCTAATCGGCCTCGCCGGCACAGGCGATCTCGTGGCCACGGTGCTGGCCAGCGAGAGCCGCAACAGACGCGCCGGCGAGCTGCTGGCAGCGGGCGTGCCTGCGGCCGAGATTCCGGAGCGGATCGGTCAGGCGATCGAGGCTCTGGAGTCCACGGCGCTGCTTGCGCAAGCGCTGGAACGCGGCGGGGTACGCGCGCCCGTGACGGGTGCACTGGGGCGGCTGATCGCCGGCGAGCTGCCACTGTCGGAGTGGGTATCGCTGGTGCGCACCACAGTGCCACCGCCGGCGCGGTGGCGCCGGCGCGGTGGCGCCCGGGCGGGAGCCGGGGGCCGCTGGACGGAGCGCTGGCTCGCCTTCTGGCGCCGGATTACCGGTAGAAGCTGAGAGTTGTCAGCGGCGTCCGCCGCGCCGGACCCGCCGACGGCCTACCATCGCAAGCCGTGAGTACGTCCAGCGCGGCCAGCGCCCCCTGGCGATCGATTCTGGGAGGCGCAGCACGCGACCAGCGGCTGGTGGCCTCCAGCCGCGAGGGTCCCGGCAAGGCGCGCTGGGCAAGCCCGCCGGCCGAGCTGCATCCCGAGGTGCTGTCAGCCCTGGAGCAGATGGGCATGGCGCGCCTCTACTCCCATCAGCGCGAAGCCGTTTACGCTTCCTGGGAGGCGCCCACGATCGTGACCACGGGCACGGCGTCGGGGAAGTCGATGTGCTTCAACCTCCCCACACTGGACGTCCTGTGCCGCGATCGCCGGGCGCGCGCGCTCTACCTGTATCCGACCAAGGCCCTGGCCCAGGACCAGGCGCGCGGGCTGGCACGCTTCGGCTTGGAGCGCCACGTGCGTCCGGCCCTGTACGTCGGCGACACGCCCCGCGAGGCGCGCGCTGACATCCGCAGGGGGGCGAACTTGGTGCTGACCAACCCGGACATGCTCCACGTGGGGATCCTTCCCCACCATCCATCCTGGGCGGACTTCATGGCCAACCTCGCGGTGGTGGTGGTCGATGAGGCCCACGTCTACCGTGGCGTCTTCGGGTCACACGTGGCCAACGTATTGCGACGCCTGCGACGCGTGGCCAACGCCTACGGCACCGCCCCGCGCTTCATCCTGGCCTCGGCCACGATCGCAAATCCGGTAGAGCTTGCCGAGCGCCTGACGGGGTTGGATGACATCCGACTGATCGACGACGACGGCGCGCCCGCCCCGCAGCGCGACATCGCGATGTTCAACCCGCCCCTGGTCGACGAGCACACGGGCAGTCGCCGGCCCGTGCTCGGCGAGGCCTCGGAGCTGGTCAGCGACCTTATCCGCACCGGCGCGAGGGTGATCTGCTTCATGAGCTCGCGCAAGCGCGTGGAGCTGATTTGCCAGGCGGTGCGCGCCAACCTGGCCGAGACCAACCCCGAGCTTGCCGATGGCGTGGCGCCCTACAGGGCCGGCTACACGGCGGCTCAGCGCCGCGACCTTGAGGAGCGGCTGTTGCAAGGCGATCTGTCGGCCATCGTGACGACCAACGCCCTCGAGCTGGGGATCGACATCGGCGAGCTCGATGCCGCCGTGGTGGTCACGTTCCCAGGCACCGTGGCCTCGCTGCGCCAGATGTGGGGCCGGGCGGGCCGGCGCGGGCGGGGCCTTGCTGTCTACATGGCCGGTGAGGACGCGCTTGACCAGTTCTTCTGCCGCCATCCATCGGAGTTTTTGGAGCGCCCCGTGGAGGCCGCCATCCTCGACCACGCAAGCTCGCAGATACATGCCGCGCACCTGCTGTGCGCCGCCCACGAGGGCCCCCTTGGGCGTGACGATGAGGCGGTGCTGGGTGACCGCTGGGAGCA
>CAJCIJ010000086.1 GCA_903970315.1 Actinomycetota bacterium | reverse complement strand
GTCTCCAGGTTGGCCTCGGCGACCGCGCGCTCGGCGAGCGCCTTTGCGCGGAAAAACCTTGAGCGGTGGTGGGGCGATGCGCCGAGTACGGACAGGAACAGGAATCTCGCCGCCCCGGCGCGCTGCGCGGCGTCGACCATGCGCCACGAGGCGATTGCGTTGAGCTCCTCGATCGACCCCCTGGCCTGGTCGCGTGTGGAGGATGCAAGGTGTACGACGGTGTCGACACCACGCATGGCGTTGCGAAACGACGGCGGGTCGGCGAGGTCGCCCAGGGCGATGCTGACGCGCACGCGGTGCTCACCCAACCGCCGCGGATCGCGCACCAGGCAACGCACCTGGTGGCCGTCGCCCAGAAGGCGCGGGAGCAGTGCCTGGCCGATACGGCCGGTGGCACCGGTGAGCAGCAACATGGCACGCACGCTAGCGGAGCGGGCGTCAGGCTAGAATGTCGCGCCCCTACCCCCGGAAGCCACCGAAAAGGAGCCAGGAAGATCGATGGCCTACGTGATTGCAGAGCCGTGCATCGGTACCAAGGACAACTCATGTGTCGAGGTGTGTCCTGTGGATTGCATCCATCCCACGCCCGACGAGGCCGGCTACGAGGCCGTGGAGATGCTCTACATCGACCCCGAGGAGTGCATCGACTGCGATGCCTGCGTGGAGGCTTGTCCCGTGGACGCGATCTTCGCCGAAGACCAGCTTCCCGAGGAATGGCGTAAGTTCGCCCAGACCAACGCCGAGTACTTCGCCGCCAAGCGCTAGCTGCTAGGCCATCGGCAGCGAGGCGCCGACAGGAACCGGGCTGGGCGCCGGCGTCGCCAGCGGCAGCGACGGGGCGCCGTTTGACCCGCTGGACGGGAGCATCTGCAGGCTGATTGGTGACATGGCCACGATGCCGCGCGCAGCGCGCGCGATGGCGACCGCTGCGGGATCATCCGGGTCGTCAACAACCAGGGGCACGCCGGCGTCGGCATGCTCACGCAGGGCTATCGTGAGGGGGACCTTGCCGACAAGGGGAACGTCGAGTTCGTCGGCGAGCTTCTGCCCACCGCCCTCACCGAAAATCTGAAAGCGCTCGCCGCTGGGGGTCGTAAAGCCGGTCATGTTCTCGATCACCCCAGCCACCTCGAGCGAGACCTTGTCGGCCATCTCGGCTGCGCGGCGCGCTACCTTTTGGGCAGCTGGCTGAGGCGTGGTCACGATCAGAAACCGGGCTCCGGGCAGCAGTTGGGCCAGCGTCATCGACACATCGCCGGTGCCCGGGGGCAGATCGATGAGCAGATGGTCGAGCTCTCCCCAGTCGACGTCTTGGAGGAACTGGGCAAGTGCCTTGTGGAGCATGGGTCCGCGCCAGACCACTGCGGCGTCCTCATCGAGAAAGAAGCCAATGGACATGACACTGACCCCGTGTGCCTCGTGCGGGAGGATCTTGCGCTCGGCCGACACCGGGGGACGCGCGGCGCCAAGGCCGAACATCCGCGGGATCGAGTAGCCCCAGACGTCGGCGTCGAGCACGCCGACCTTCTTGCCGTCCGCCGCCAGCGCAGCGGCGAGATTGGCAGTCAGGGTGGACTTGCCAACGCCGCCTTTGCCGGACCCCACGCACCACACGTTTGACACGCGCGCCAGTGAGCCCTCGGGCAGCCCGCCGCGGCCGAGCTTGTGGGCGAGAGCCTGCTTCTGGCTCTCATCGAGGACGTCGAAGTAGACGTTGACGTGGGTGACGCCCTCCAGGGCCGACACCGATTCGACGACAGAGCTCTGGAAGTGCGACCGGACCGGACAGCCGGCGGTCGTCAGCGACACGGTGACGTCAACGACGCCGTTTGGCGAGATGTCGATCGAGCGCACCATGTCCAGCTCGACGATCGAGCGGTGCAGCTCGGGGTCGATGACTGCCTCCAGCGCTTTGCGGACGTCGTCGGTGCTCACGCGTCCATTGTGGCAAAGCCAAGCCCCTGTAGCGGAGAGAGCGCCCGTTAAGGCGCCACCGGGGCGGTGAGGGCCGCCCCGGTGGCTGAGTGAGGAGAGGGTCCTGCGTCCACCGGCGAGTCAAAGCCGGCAGCCTGCGCCCCAGCCTCTCCGTGCTGGGGCGGGAAGCACCTGGGCGCGGCGCTCAGACCTGACTGAGCACCCGCTCCTGCACGCGGCTTGCGAGATCCTGGCCGCCATCCATGCTCGACTTCAGGGTGTCTTCCAGCCACGTCTGCGTCTTCTCAAGCTGCTCTTGGGCGAGTTCGACCTGCGAGGAGAAGTCCTTGGTCAGTCGCGTGCGCTGGCGGTCGAGATCGCGCCTGCGATGACGGAACTCACGCTCAACTCGGGTGCGCCGCTTGCGCACCACCTGCTCAAGCCGCTTGCGGGCGCTGCCGCCGCGGCGCTGGAAGCGGCGCAGCTGCGCTTCAACCTTGCGCGAACTCGAGTATGTCGAGATCAGCTCGTTGACGCTGGACGTGACCGTTTCGCTCGCCATCAGTGCGGCCCCGACAGGGATCAGTACGGCACGCTCGGCGTAGTCCCCCACGACGTCGGCGGTGGTGCGCTTGGTGCTCGTGGAGTGACCCCGCGGGGAGCTGGCACCCCCACGTGCGGATGAGCGCGTGGCGGCACGCGGGCTCTTGGTGGCGGTGCGCTTGCGGGCCGCTGTACGCGTGCTCGGCCGCTTGGCAGCGGCCGACGCGGAACGGGGGGTTGTCGAGGCAGCGGAGGTTCGCGCCGAAGCGCCGTTGCCCGATGTGCTGGTGAGCGAGGTGTTGTAGGCCATAGCCGTGCTCGTCTCCTGTGTTTGTTCGATTTTCCGCTGCTCTGAGTTGGCAAGCAGCTGTGCGAAAGCGGCCGTCGGTTGGACGCTCTACTTCCACGATAGCACCGAACACACGTTTGTGGGCAGGGTGTACGTCCCAACGGCATGCCAAGCGATGTCGTGGCTTAAAAGCCCAGCAAATTGCGGACAAACTGTCGCCAAGCAGACACGAACAGACGTTCGCTTAAAGGCGCCGCTCGCCGGTGATGGCTCAGGGGTCGACGCGCGTCAGCCAGAGGCCGGGATGCTCGAGCTCGGCGGCGGTGGGCAGATCCTCGGCCGAGTTGAATGCGCGGGTCAGTGCCTGGGCCCCGCGCTGCTCTACGACCAGATCGCAGAACCGGCGTCCGACCTCGTACTGACGCATCTTCAGCTCGATGCCAAGCAGCCGCTCAAGCACGCGCCATGGCAGTCCACGGGTGGTCCGCCGCTTGGTCATGGCGTCGCGCAGCTCCGAAAGTGACGGCAACACGTCCGCTCCCACGGCGTCCATCACGTGCTCGGCGTGACCCTCGATCAGCGACATGGTCGACTGCAAGCGCTCGACAAGCTCCCAGCGCGCCTCGCCAACGGTCAGCCGGAGGACTTCGCCGCGGCGCAGCCGAGCAAGCAGACTGCGCGGGTCGGTGCCGACCAGGCCCTTGAGGACGTCGGCGCCGGAGACGTTGACCTGCATTTTTGCGATCAGCTGCTGCATCAGACCGGCCAGATGACCCTGCAGCCAGGGCGCGCCGGAGAACTGCACGGCGTGGGTGACCTCATGGATGGCTACCCAAGAGGTCAGATCGTCGCGGTTGACATTCAGCGTGCGGGCGGTCTGGCCGAGGTTGGGGGCTACGAGCAACAGCCGCGGCGAGGGGGACGGGTTGAGCAGTTCGATGTCGTACTGACCCAGCACTCGTTGTGAGAGCACCCCGGTGACGGCGCCGACCTGGGCGCCCAGCATCAGGCCCGACGCAGCTCGCATGGCGTGCGTCAAGGGTGCCTGGGGCCCGAAGGTGCGACGCGGCTTCGTGTTCTGCTTGGCCAGCGGCTCAAGCAGGGGGCGCATGCTGTTCAGGTTGGCTGCAATCCAGCTGGGACGGTCCACGACTTCCAACGCGGGCAGCTCCGCAGCCAGCTCCAGCCCGGTGTAGGCGCTGACCTGTTCGGCAAAGGTGCGCGTGAGTGCACCCACGCCGACTGCCTGCACGTCAAGATCGGGGGGGTTGCCGGCCACCAGCTCGCCAACCCGCTGTGCCAGCGCCCAATCGATCGCGTCCACCCGCATATCCTAGGCCGGTGAGTTCCTACCCGGCCGTGGACCCGATTTCAACAGCGTCCGTGGGCGAGGAGGCGGTGCACGCCGTCGGTCCCATCGTGATCGTCGGTCCGGCCGGCTCGGGTATCACGGGCTGCCTGGCTCAGCGCGCGATTCGTCTGGTGCGCGACGGTGCGCTGCCGGACGCAGTGCTCCTGCTCGGCTCCAGCGCGGCGACAGCTGCAGCCCTGCGGTTGCAGCTCCGACGGTGTGTCGAGAGCGCTGCATCGCACGCCCCTGAGCGTGAGCTGGAGGTTGCAACCGTCGAGGCAATCTGCGAGCAGCTGTTGCGCGGCTTCGCCGCCGAGGCCGGTGTGGACCCGTTCTTCGTGGTCGCCACCAAGGGTGAGCGCATGCGGATGCTCCTGGAGTACGTCCGGACACTGGCGCCGGCAGCGCAGGACGGTCGCGAGGCCGTGTCGCCGGTGTCCGTGCGCACTCCGTCGGCAATGCTGCGGATGATTGAGCGGATCGACTGGCTGAAGAGCGAATCGGTGGACGCCGAGCGGTATGCGTCTTTGGCCGCAGGCAAGCCACGCGATGCATCTGGGCGCGCCGGCGGCGCCGCCGTGCTGGCTGAGCTCTACGGCCGGCACGAGCGGCTGTTGGCTGCAATGGGGGCGCTTGACGAGGGGGATCTGCTGCTGAGGGCGTCCGCCCTGCTGGATGCCAACCCTGAGGCGCGCGATGCACTGCGCGAGCGCTACGTGGCGCTGTTGCTCGATGACTTCCAGGGATCGCGGCGCTCGTGGGTCTCGGTGGTAGGCCATCTCGCCGCGAGCATCGACGACCACACCATCGGAGGTTATGGGCATGAGCTCGCGGACTTTGCCGCCGGCCTGCCGGAGGTGCGCACGTTGCGCCTCCAGAGGAGTGTTCGCTGCGCCCCTCGGGTGCTGAGCGCCGCCGAGGCCGTTCTGGCGACGAGCCCCGCACAGCAGGCCGGCGCGATGTCTATGCCCGGCCTGGGCACCAGCGCTACGTCCGGCCGGGACGAGAGCGCGAGTTGGAGCGCCGACATGGGGACCGCCGCCTCGGGGCTCGTCTTCTGGCAGTGCCCCGACGAGCGGGCGCAGGCTGTGGTCCTGGCGGGCGACATCCGGCGCGCTCGGGCCAATGCGCCGGAGGCTTCGGTCTGCGTGTTGGTGCGGTCATTGCAACGTGACGCCCGCGCGCTGGTAAGCGAGTTCAAAGCCCGTGCGATTGCGTATCGGATTCACTGTGCCCCGGAGCTCTTTGAGCGCGCCGAGGTGCGCGACCTGGTGGCGTGGATCAGGTTGCTGGGCGATCCGCTGGACACCGAGGCTGCGGTACGGCTGTTGGGACGTCCACCCACCGAGCTGCGCCCGGGGGAGCTCGCTCGCGTGATCCAGCTCGCCAAGCGGCGCAAGCTGGACCTCATCTCGACTCTGGAGCCGGCGCTGCAAATGCCGGAGCTGCCCCCCGAGGCACGCGAGCGCATACGCGCCTTCTCGGACCTTCACGGGGAGCTTGCCGGCGGCCTTGCCGAGATGCACCCCCAACAGCTCGTCCACACGGTCGCTGAGCGCACGGGACTGCGTCGCGCGGCGCTTGCCGACCTGCGAGCGTCGCGCACAGAGTCAAGCGGCGTGGACGCACTGGCGGGC
>CAJCIJ010000085.1 GCA_903970315.1 Actinomycetota bacterium | reverse complement strand
CGCCACTGGCCACGTGGCGGCGCGCGCAAGCGGCAAAAGGCCGCCCCGGAGCGCCGCCCTGTCGCGTTAGGGCGCCGGCCTGCCGGGCACCGTTTCGCTCGCACTCAACGACCCGCTCGAACGTTGGTCGGGCGGGTGCGCCCAGAACTGAAGCCCTGTGGCCCACCGCCGATGTGCGTTGCAGTGGCCCACCGCATCCTCATGCCGCCGGACTTGCAGCTGCGCCATTCTGGTCGTGGCGCTGCCATCCTGGGATCAGAGCACGCATGAGCGCAAAGACCGAAAGCCGCGCCGAGGCGATCAAGCTGGCCCGCATGCTGCGATTCCAGGCAGGCGAGCCGCCGGCGTACATGGAGGGCATCCCTGCCGACGAGCTCGTGGCCTACCGCGACGCAGTCGCCGAGCTGCTCTACGACGACGAGATGACCTTGATGCGCCGGATGGTCGATGCTGCGCCGCTGCTGCCGGCGCCGATGCTCGCCAATGTCGCCGAACACGCCCTTGGCCCGATCATCTGCGCCCGCCTGCTGGGCCTGCTTGCACCTGAGCGCGCAGCCGAGATCGCGCGCCACCTCTCCACGGAGTTCGTGGCCGAAGTCGCCGCGGAGCTGGACCCCCGATGCGCGGTTGACGTGGTCACGGCACTGCCCGACGAACAGGTGCTGAAGATCGCCGTCACACTGGCCGACAGCCACGAGTACGTCGCGATGGGCCGAATCGTCACCCACCTGGGCCAGGGGGCGCTGGCCGACTGCATCGAGGAGCTCACCGACGAGGACCTGCTGCGGATCGGATTCGTGCTCGACGACAAGTCTCAGCTGGCGCAGCTCGTAGAGGTCGTGGGGCGGGAGCGCATGCAGCGCATGCTCGGCGACGCCGACTCGCTGGGGCTCGCCGAAGAGGCGCAGGATCTGATCGAACACATGACACCGGCCCAGCGCAAGGCGCTCGCACCGGCCCAGCGCAAGGCGGTCGCACCGGCCCAACGCAAGGCGCTCGCACAGCCGGCATCGCGGGGCCGCCGGCGGGCCGCCGGCGCACGTGTCTAGACTGTAGGCAGCCCCCGGGTGTCGCGCTCTCGCATTCCGCGGCCACCATCTCCAGGGAGCATTAAGGAGCGGCGCACATGGCCGACAAGGCCCAGACTGCCGGTTCAAGCCAGCCCACGGGCGAGGCTGCGTTCAACAAGCTGAAAAAAGAGGTCGCCGAGCGCAACGACGTGGCGCACAAGGCGGCGCGCAAGCTGCGTGACGTGCGCGAACGCCAGAAGGCGGCCGAGCGGCGCGCGCGCGACCTGCTTTAGACCCCGCGGGTACCTCAACGGATGCCCACTGGCTCCCCCGAGCGAGATACGACCGCCGTTGACGCACTCCGCGCCAAACGTGTTGGGATCTGGACTGCGGCGCTGGATGCCGTAGCTCCAGAGCGGGCAGGTGAGTACGCAGCGGAGATCGAGGCGCTCGGGTACAGGTCGCTCTGGTTCTCCGAGGCCTACGGCCGCGAGGCGTTCACCAACGCGGGCCTGCTGCTGGCGGGCACAGACACCATCGTCATTGGCACGGGCATCGCGAGCATCTACGGACGCGACGCGGTCACGGGCAACGCCGCCGGCCGCACGTTGCAGTCGGCCTTTCCCGGTCGCCTCGTGGTCGGCTGGGGGGTCTCGCACGTCCCCATCGTGCAAGGCCTGCGCGGCCACGACTACGGCAGGCCCGTGGCCACCATGCGCGAGTACCTGACAGCGCTGGATGGGGCGCCGTTTCTGGCCCAGCCGCACGACAGCGCCCCACCGAGGGTGCTCGCTGCCCTGCGTCCGAAGATGTTGGAGCTAGCGGCCACGATGGCCGACGGCGCGCTGCCCTATCTGGTGACGCCCGAGCACACCCGTGGTGCGCGCAAGATCCTCGGCGACGGGCCACTGCTGTGCGTCGAGCAGGCCGTCTACCTGGGTTCGGACCCCGAGGAGTTCCAGCGGCGCGCGCACTGGCACCTGGAGATCTATACGGGCCTGCCCAACTACCGCGCCTCCTGGGAAACCCAGGGCTTTGCCGACGAGGACTTCGGTCGCGGCGGCTCGCAGCGCCTAAAGGAAGCGATGGTCGCCTGGGGCAGTGAGGACGACATCGCCGCGCACATACGCAGCCACCTCGACGCCGGCGCCGATCATGTGGTCATCCAGGCGCTGGGCGCAACCGCATTCGACGTCCCCGCGGACCAGTGGCGTGGGCTCGCCGACGCCGTGACTGGCCTCTGATGGCGCCAGACCGTCGGCTCCGGGCAACCTCCCCAGTGCGCTACGACGTCGCCCTTGAGGTACAGGGGCCACCGGGTCCGGGCCCGCGCTGATCAGCCCGACCGCGACCTGACCCAGGCGGCGTCCTGCTTGGAGGCCCGGTGGGCAGCCAGCGCGCAGCCCGCAGTGAGCGCTGCCGCGATCGCAAGCGGCGCGATCAGATCCACGTGGATCACCAACACGGCGCTTACAACAGCGCCGCAGAACATCGCTGCGACAGCAATCAGGCGCCGCGTCAGCTGACCTCCCCGGCCTCCCGCCAGCCGCGAGTCCGCCCCCAGCCCCGTGATCGTCATGGTCAAGACCGTGGTCGTCAGATCGGGGATCGCCAGGCGGCGAGCGGTCGCGTTCTGGATGCCCATGGCGATCCCCAGCGGCACGATCAGCGCGTAGCGCGCGCCGTCTGACACCGGCTGACCCACGGCAGCCGCGACAGCCACGGCAATCACCAGGGGCACCAGCCCAAACGCGGTGGCAGCTCGCACGTGCCGGCCACGGTGAGCCTCACAACGCCTGGCAACCCGACCACCGATTGCAGCGCCGACGAGAAAGGCAGCCAGTGCGGCGAGCGACGCGGGCGCCGAGAGCCCGGAGGCGCCGGCCAAGGCAAACGCCAGGAACACGACATTGCCCGTCATGTTGGCCACAAAGACGCGCCCGAAAGCCAGGAAGCTGACTGCATCCACCAGGCCGGTCACGACGGTGAGCGCGAGCATGATGACCGGCAGCGGCCCCAGATCGCCTCCGGCCCACGGCCAGCGCGACGGCGGAGATGTTGTGGAGGCACCCTGAGACATGGCGGCAGGACGTGGCCGGGCGAGCGTCGGCGCGCTGCGCTGGGAGGCTAACCGCACAGCGCCGTTAGAGGATCGCGCAAAGCCGTGCGCAGCGACGCGCCCAGTGGACTCATGCGATGGCCCGGTCGCCGGTTGTGAAGTATTGTTCACAATGTTGGTGGTAATCATCGGCTTTGTGCGCTACCATCGCGGCGCGGGAGTTGAGAACGCGCGCTCAACGCCCCGCTGACACACCCCTCACACCCCAACAAGGAGAAGACCGATGTCCCATTCCCACTCATCTACCGCATCTTCCAGAAGGCTGCCGCGCCTGCGGCGGGTCCTGGTCGATGTCGCCGCCGTGCTCGTCACGGCCGTCCCGATCGCCTTTGCAGCGACCGGATCTGCCGCAGCTGCGACACCGACCTCGCCGCCCCCCGTCACGATCCTCACGTCCTCGCCGTTCATTGGCGTGGGTGACATCTTCATCACCCCGACGGGTGACGCCGCCACGTACGCCAACGGGCCCGAGATCCTCAGCCCGCAGGGCAACGTTGTCTGGTTTCACCCGATCCCGGTGGGCCAGACGGCGGCCGACCCTGATAGATCTGGGTACGGAAGTCGGCCTGTCCTGACCTGGTGGCAGGGCACTGGACTTGGTGGACTGTCCGATGGCACCGACTACATCTACAACGACCGCT
>CAJCIJ010000084.1 GCA_903970315.1 Actinomycetota bacterium | reverse complement strand
CGCCAGCCGAGGAGCCGCCAGCCGAGGAGCCCGCCGCCGAGGAGCCAGCCGCCGAGGAGCCCGCCGCCGAGGAGCCCGCAGCAGCGGCACCGGCGCCCGCGCCGGAGCCGGCCGAGCCCGAGGAGCAGCTGAGCCCCAAGGAGCGCCGGCGCCGTGAGCGCTCGACGCATACTGGCAAGGCCCGTGACCAGCGGACGGCAGAGGAGCGCCACGCCGAGCGGGCCGCGGTGCGCGCGAAGAAGGCCAAGGAGCGTCGCGCGAGCCGCGCCAAGGCGCGTGCCAAGGCGAGCGCTGCGCCGAAGACCGCCTCGCAGGCGCCGGCTGTGGCCGCCGAGAGCCGTCAGAGCGCCGCGCCGAAGGTCCGCCAGGGCGTGGTGGTCTCCGACAAGCCCGACAAGACGATCACGGTTCGCATCTCAAGTGCGCGCCAGCACCGCCGCTACGCCAAGATCGTGCGCAGCTCGCGCACGTTGCATGCCCACGACGACAACAACGAGGCGCGCGAGGGCGACGTGGTGACACTGATCGAGAGCAGGCCGCTGTCGGCAACCAAGCGCTGGCGCTTGGCCGAGATCCTGGAGCGGGCGAAGTGATCCAGTCTGAGACCCGCCTGCGAGTCGCCGACAACACGGGCGCTCGCGAAATCCTGTGCATCCGCGTGAAGGGTGGCTCGCGCCGCCGCTACGCCCACATTGGCGACACGATCACGGCGACCGTCAAGGTGGCGAGCCCTCAGGGGGCCGTCAAGAAGGGCGAGGTCGTGACGGCCGTTGTGGTGCGCACGCGCAAGTCGCTGGGCCGCGCCGATGGAACGTACATCGCGTTCGACGACAACGCTGCGGTGATCATTGACGACCAGAACAACCCCCGCGGCACTCGCGTCTTCGGGCCCGTGGCGCGCGAGCTGCGCGACAGGAACTTCATGAAGATCGTGTCGCTTGCGCCGGAGGTCCTGTGATGGCTAAACCGCCCACGAACTCGCACTCGATGCGTATCCGCAAGGGCGACGAGGTGCAGCTGATCTCGGGCAAGGACCGTGGCAAGCGTGGCAAGGTCATGCGGGTCAATCCCAAGGCGCAGCGCGTCTATGTGGAGGGCCTGAACATGCTCAAGCGCCACGAACGGCCAAAGCAGATCCCGGGCGTCGCCGGTGGTACCACGATTGGGGGCGTGATCGAGCGCGAGGGCCCCATTCATGTGTCAAACGTGATGCCCGTCGATCCCAAGGGCGGCAAGCCGACGCGCGTTAGCGTGAGCCGCGACAACGGCAAGCGCGTGCGCGTGGCAAAGCGCTCGGGCGTTCCCCTGGACTGACATGAGCGCGGCAGAGAACAAGAGCGCAGCACCGCCGAAGCGTGCGGCATCGAGCAAGAGCGCAGCAGCGAGCAAGAGCGCAGCTCAGACCAAGAGCGCAAACGGCTCGGAGGTGCCCGTGGCACGTCTGAAGACCCGTTACCTGGAGGAGATCCGCCCGGCTCTGATGGAGCACTTCGGCTACTCCTCGATCATGCAGGCGCCGAAGATCGAGAAGGTGACGGTCAACGGTGGGGTGGGCGACATCAAGACCGACTCCTCTGCCGTCCGGGGCGCTCAGAACACGATTGCGGCGATCACGGGCCAGTTCCCGAGCATCCGCCGCGCGCGCAAGTCGATCGCTGCATTCAAGGTGCGCGAGGGCATGCCCGTGGGCGTGGCGGTGTCGCTGCGCGGCGAACGCTGCTATGAGTTTCTGGACCGCCTCACGTCGATCGCGATCCCGCGTATCCGTGACTTCCGAGGACTGAACCCGCGCTCGTTTGACGGCCGCGGCAACTACTCCATGGGAGTGCGCGAGCAGACCATCTTTCCCGAGGTCGACTACGGCACGGGGGCTGCTGTCAGAGGCATGGAGATAACGATCACAACGACTGCCAAAACCGACCCGGAGGCGTTTGCGCTGCTGCAGGCTCTGGGCTTGCCGTTCGCCCGCAACGGGCGACCACGCGAGCTCCAGCCGCTGGCGATGAGCGCCGATGAGCCGCAAGAAGGGAACCGCTGATGGCAAAGACATCCCTGCGTGTCAAGCAGATGCGCAAGCCGAAATTCAAGACACGGGCGTACACTCGCTGTAGCCGCTGCGGGCGTCCCCGCGCGGTGTACCGCCGTTTCGGGGTCTGCCGGATCTGCCTGCGCGAGCTGGCACACATCGGCCAGATCCCGGGCATGACGAAGTCCTCCTGGTGAACGTGGGGACATCAACATCTGCGGCCCGCCTATGTGGCGGCGCTGCTCGGTAACGACGAGGCTGACGAACATGACAATGACCGATCCCATAGCTGACTTTCTGACGCGGATCCGCAACGGGATTCACGCTGCGCACGAGACCGTGGAGTCGCCGTCGTCCAAGCTCAAGGCCGAGGTTGCGCGCATCCTGGCCGAGCAGGGCTACATCGAGTCCTGGTCGGTGAGCCCGCGTGGCGAGGGCAAGACGGGCGAGGTGATCCAGGTGCGCCTGAAGTACACGCGCGAGCGTCACCCCGCGATCTCGGGCCTGCAACGCGTATCGCGGCCGGGCCAGCGCACGTACGTGGACTCGGCGCACATCCCCAAGGTGCTTGGGGGCATGGGCACGGCGATCATCTCGACGTCGCGCGGCGTCATGACAGGACACGAAGCGCGCTCGGCGGGCGTTGGCGGCGAGGTCCTGGCGAGGGTCTGGTAGCGATGTCGCGTATTGGCAAAGCCCCGATCCCGCTGCCTGCGGGTGTGACCGTGGCAATCGACGCCGGCGAGGTCCGTGTGAAGGGCCCCAAGGGCGAGCTTTCAGAGCGCATTCCGCGCGACATGGCTGTGACCCAGGAGGATGACCGCCTGGTGGTCAAGCGTCCCACCGACCGCGATGAACACCGCGCATTGCACGGTCTCACGAGGTCACTGGTGGCCAACATGGTCACGGGTGTGACCGACGGCTTTGAGAAGCGTCTGGAAATCCAGGGCGTGGGTTACAGGGCGGCGCTGAAGGGCAAGGACCTGGAGTTGGCCGTGGGCTACTCGCACCCCGTGCCCATCCCGGCGCCCGATGGGATCGAATTCGAGGTACCGCAGCCGACACGCGTGGTGGTCAAGGGGATCTCCAGGCAGCTCGTTGGCCAGACGGCGGCAGTGATCCGCAAGCAGCGCCCCGCAGAGCCCTACAAGGGCAAGGGCATCCGCTACGAAGGCGAGTACGTCGCGCGCAAGGTGGGCAAGCGCGCATGACCGTGCTGACCAAGCCACAGAGGCGCCTCAAGCGCCGCCGCCGGGTGCGCGCCAAGGTGTCGGGCACAGCAGAGCGGCCGCGCGTGTCGGTCTTTCGCTCAAATCGCGGCCTATGTGCGCAGCTGATCGACGACGCCGCCGGCCGCACGGTCGCGGCGGTCAACTGGTTTGAGCCCGAGCTTCGCGCGCTTGCCACAGCTGAGCGCACTGTGCGCGCGGGCAAGCTGCTGGCTGAGCGCGCCCAGAAGCAGGGTGTCTCGCGGGCGGTCTTTGACCGCGGCGGCTACCCCTACCACGGCCACGTGCGCAGCTTCGCCGAGGCGATGCGCGAGTCCGGTATCACCATCTGAGGCCCAGAGAGCTACCCTCACTGCCCATGCCCGATCGCTCAGTCAGCCCCGCCGGCCTAGACCTTTCCGAGCGCGTGGTCGAGATCAACCGCGTCGCCAAGGTCGTCAAGGGCGGCCGCCGGTTCTCGTTCACCGCCCTGGTGGTGGTTGGCGACGAACGCGAAGTCGTGGGAGTGGGCTACGGCAAGGCCACCGAGGTGCCCCTTGCGATCCAGAAGGGCGCCGAACGCGCCAAGAAGGACCTCTTCCGCGTCCCCAAGCACGGCTCGACCATCACCCACCAGACCACAGGCGTCTTTGGCGCCGGTCGCGTGATGCTCAAGCCGGCGTCACCGGGAACGGGCGTCATCGCTGGCGGCGCTGTACGTGCGGTGTTGGAGCTTGCGGGCATCCACGACATCCTCTCCAAGAGCCTTGGCACCCAAAACCCCATCAACCTGGTCAAGGCCACCGTCGAAGGCCTCCGTGGCCTGCGCACCCCGAAAGAGGTTGCCGAGCTGCGCGGGCTGAGCATCGCCCGCGTGCTGGGACTCACCGAGCAGCCCGGCTCCGAGCACGTTGCCACGCTTGAGGGAGTCGCCACGGACGCCCTTGCCGCCGATGCCGCCACCGCG
>CAJCIJ010000083.1 GCA_903970315.1 Actinomycetota bacterium | reverse complement strand
CTGCGTGCCCGCATGGGCGCCGTCGACGGACTTCCCGCCAGCGCCGGCACGCAACGCTCGTGGGTGTCAGGGCCCGACACCGCCGCGCCCGCGCCGCCGCATGCTCCCGCCCCGGCGCCACATCCCGCTGCGGTGCCGTCGCGTGATCCCGGCCAGCAGCGGCAGGGGACGCCGGAGGTCGTGAGCACATGATCGCCGCTGTCCTGGCGGAGTCACCCGCGCTCCCACTTCACACCGCCGGCAAGTACGTCGCCGCCGCCTACGTGGTGTTCATGGCGATTGTGGTCATCTACGTGGCGATCATGGCGACTCGCCTGCGCAAGGTCGAGCGCCAGATCGGCGACCTCGCGGCGACCCAACCTCCCACGACAACGGAGTCCACGCCGCTGTGAATGAGCTGTTGGCACTCGGGATCTCGCACAAGACCGCCGACGTGGCGCTGCGCGAGCGGTTGGCGTTCTCGGAGGCGGGAGCGATCGAGTTCGCTCGCTCGCTGATGGACGCCGGCGACAGTCCTACGGGGGCCGCAAGCGAGGTGGTCGTGATCTCCACGTGCAACCGCACCGAGGTCTACCAGGTCGCGACAGACGCCGTGCGCGCCGAGTCCGACGTCCTGTCGATGCTCGCTCAGCGTGCCGGCATCCGCCCGACAGAGCTGGCCGCCGCCATCTATTCGCCGCGCAACTGCGACGCCGCCCGACAGCTGTTCCGCGTGACCGCGGGACTTGAGTCGATGGTCATCGGGGAGGCCGAGATCCAGGGACAGGTGCGCCGAGCCTACGAAGCCGCCCAGGCACAGGGGCTGACCGGGCCGCTTATCGACCGTCTGTGCACGGCCGCCCTGGCCACGGGCAAGCTCGTCCGCTCCCAGACCGCAATCGGCCACAGCCGCGTGAGCGTGTCCTCGGTCGCCGTCGATCTGGCTTCCCGCCTGCTGGGCACCCTCAAGGACCGCCACGTCGTGATCCTGGGTACCGGCGAGACGGGCGAGCTGACCGCCCAAGCGCTCGCCAACCAGGGGGCGCGGACGGTGTTCGTTGCAAACCGCCGTGCCGACCGCGCGCGGTCGCTGGCGGAAAGGTTCGACGGCGAGGTCACCGGGCTGGACCACCTTCCCGACCAACTGGCTCTCGCCGACATCGTCGTCTGCGCAACCTCCTCGCCTCATCACATCGTCGGCGCACAGGAGCTCGACGTGGTCATGGAGTCGCGCCGGGACCGGCCCCTGCTGTTGATCGACCTGGCGGTTCCCCGCGACATCGACCCTCACTGCCGCGAGCTTGACGGTGTAACGCTCTACGACATGGACGGGCTCCAGGAGACAGTCGCACGCAACCTCGACACCCGCGCCGCCGAGGTGCCCCAGGCAGAGGCCATCATCGAGCAGGAGATCCGGAGGTTCGCCCGCTGGCTGGGCGAAGCCGACACGATGCCCACCGTGAGCGCGCTGCGCGAACACGCAAGCGCTGTGGTCGAGCAGGTGCTCGCCGAAAACGCCGACCGTTGGGAGTCGGCTTCCGAGCGCGACATAGCGCGCATCGAAGCGATCGCCCGGGCTGTGACCAACCGGCTGCTGCACGAACCAACCGACCGTCTTCGCAACCTCAGCGGCGCCCGGCGGCACGCCACGCTGGAGCTGGTACGGGAGCTCTTTGACCTGCCCGACGCCGGCGACGACCAGTTGCCCGACGCCCAAACACCCGCTCTCAGCGGCACCTCCGGCGCGCCCGACGGCGGCGTTGTGCTCGCCGACCCAAGCGACGGCCGCCTGGCTACGGTTCACTCTCTGCAAGCGCGCCGCCGGCGCTAGGGGCCATGCGCCTTGGCACGCGTGGCAGCGCGCTGGCGCTGGTCCAGGCTCGGCACGTGGCCGGGCTGCTGGGTGACGCCGAGGTCGTGACGACTGCCGCTGCCGGCAGCGCGGAGGCCACCGACAAGTCGCGCTGGGTGCGCGACCTGGAGCGGGCCCTGCTGGACGGCGCGATCGACCTGGCGGTGCATTCCGCCAAGGATCTGCCGGAGGAGCTTCCTGAGGGCCTGGCGCTGCTCGGCGCCCCCGTGCGCGCCCACGCAGAGGACGTCCTCTGCGGCGTGGGCAGTCTCTCGGCACTGGCGCCCGGGGCGCGCGTTGGCACCAGCAGCCTGCGCCGCGCCGCCCAGCTTCTGGCGAACAGGGGAGACATCGAGATAGTGCCCGTGGCGGGCAACGTGGACACGCGCCTGGCCAAGCTCGGTGACCGCTCCCACAGCCTGGACGCGATCGCGCTTGCCCGGGCGGGGCTCCAACGCCTGGAGCGTGACGCCGAGATCGGCGCCGTGCTCGATCGCGAGCAGTTCGTGCCCGCGCCCGGTCAGGGCGCGCTTGCGCTGGAGGGCCGCTCCGACGACGACTCGGCACGGGCGGCTGCAGAGGCGATCACCGACCCGGGCACCTTCTGCTGCCTGCTGGCCGAGCGCGCGCTTGCGCGGGCGCTGGAGGCATCCTGCGACACGCCACTGGGCGCGCATGCGCAGCTTGAAGGGGAGTCGATGCGCCTGCGCGCTTGGGTCGGGCTGCCCGATGGAAGCGCATGGTGCGCCGACGAGCTCGTTGGAGACCCTTCCGAGCCCGACGTGCTCGCGGCAGCCGTCGCTGCGCGGATGCAGGCCGTGGGGGCCTCGGAGATGCTCCGCCAAGCCCAGGTGATGGCCGATGAACGACGCTGATCGCGGTCGTGTCTACATCGTGGGTGCCGGACCCGGCGATCCCGGGCTGCTCACGGTGCGGGCCACCGAGCTCATAGCCACCGCCGACGTCGTGCTGTATGACCGGTTGATCGGCGCCGAGACGCTTGACGGGGTGCGCGCCGACGCCGAGCTGGTCTACGTGGGCAAGGCCGGCGGGGCGCCCGGTGCCGCATCGGTCCCGCAGGCCGAGACCGAGGAGCTGATGGTGGCCCATGCGCGCGCCGGCAAGTCCGTGGTGCGCCTGAAGGGCGGCGATCCGTTCGTCTTCGGGCGCGGCGGCGAGGAGGCTCTGACGATGCTGCAAGCAGGCATCCCCTTCGAGGTCGTACCGGGCATCACCGCGGGCCTTTCAGCCACCGCGTACGCCGGCATTCCCGTGACCTTCCGCGGCGTCTCAAGCGCTGTCGCCCTGATCACGGGGCACGAGGACACCGACAAGGGAGAGCCCGCGCTTGACTGGGCCGCTCTGGCGACCTTCCCCGGGACGCTGGTCTTCTACATGGGTGTTGGAGCCCTGCCCGCGATCGTGACATCGCTGATGGCTGCCGGGCGACGAGGGTCCGAGGCGGCGGCGCTTGTGGAATGCGGAACGCTGCCGTGGCAGCGCACGGTGACAGCCACGCTCGACACGCTCGCCGAGACCGCCGCGGCGGCCAACGTCCGGCCGCCCGCACTCACGGTCATCGGCGAGGTCGCGTCCTTCAGCGAGCGCCTGCACTGGTTTGGCGGCGACGGCCTGCCCCTGAAGGGCCGGTCGGTCGTTGTGACCCGCGCGAGGCCCCAGGCTGGTGAGCTCGCTGACAGGCTGCGCCGGCTTGGAGCCACGGTTGTGCAGACACCAACGATTCGCATCGAGCCGATCGCCGGTCCTTCCGTCAGCCTGAGCGGCTACGACATCGTGTGCCTGACCTCCCCCAATGGCGTGCATGCGCTCTTTGAGAGGCTGCACGCCGGCGGCCAGGACGCGCGGGCCTTTGCGGGAACGGTCGTTGCAGCGATCGGCCCGGGAACCGCTCAGGCGCTGGCCGATCGTGGGATCCGCGCCGACGTCGTGCCCGAGCGGTCCGTCGCCGAGGGCCTGGTCGAGGCGCTGCTGGATGACCGCGTGGCGCCGTCCGGGCCTGCCGCGGTGCGCCGCGCCCTGTTCGCGGGCGCCAGCGGAGCCCGCGAGACGCTGCCCGAGGCGCTGCGCGCAAGCGGCATCGAGGTCGACGTGGTGAGCCTCTATGAGACCGTTTCTGAGCCCCTGTCGCAGGCGGCGCTGGCGGCCGCCCGACAGGCCGACTACATCACGTTCGCGTCGTCGTCGAGCGTGCGCGCACTCTTTGGCGCCCTGGAATCCGAGAGTGACCTGGCGGCGCTGGCGCCGACCACACGGATCGTGTCCATCGGCCCAGTTACCAGCGAGACCCTGCGCGAACACGGCGCCGAGCCTCACGTCCAGGCGACTCGTCACGACATCGACGGGCTGGTGGCGGCACTGGTCCAAGACGCAACGGCGGCCGTCGGCTCAGCCCCGGCGGAGCGCTCGTAGCGCGCCATGGCAGGACTGGGCACGCCCCGCGTTCATTTCAGGCGAGCTGGATCCACCAACGAGCATGCCCGTCGGCTGGCCGATCTGGGTGCCCCTCACGGCACGGTGGTCACCGCATCCGAGCAGACCGCCGGGCGTGGACGCCAGGGACGCACGTGGTGGGCGCCGCCGGACAGCTCGCTGCTCATGTCGCTCATCGTTCGCTGGCCCGACGGCCTGGCGGCACCGCCTGAGCTTCTGCCGCTGATCGCAGGCGTCGCGGTGTGCGAGATCGCCGGGCCCAACGCTCGCCTGAAATGGCCAAACGACGTCGTCGTGGAGCAGTCTGGGGGGTTGGCCAAGCTCGCAGGCATCCTCGTCGAGGGACGCCCGCAGGCGGGCTGGGCGGTCGTTGGGATCGGGCTAAACGTAGCCGTAGACGTAGCCGACGTCCCCAACGAGCTACGCGGGTCAGTCGCCTCGCTAGAACGCCCCAGCGAGTCCGTAGCGCCGCTGCTTGCCAACCTGCTGAGCGCCCTGGAGGTCCGCCTGGCACAGCCGGCCGGCACGATCCTCGATGAATTCAGGGCCCGCGACGTCCTGCGCGGGCGCGAGATCAATTGGACCGCATCGCTACCGGCCGAAGGTGCCGCCGAGGGACGGCGGCGGGGACGCGCAGACGGAGTGGACGGCACAGGACGGCTGATCGCAGTCGCCGATGACGGAACCCGCATGACTCTTCAGGCCGGCGAGGTGCACCTGGGCTGAGCGCTGTTGCGTCGGCTACGAAGCGGCAGCCGGCGCCGGCTCTGAGGAGCCGTCGTCGGTCGAGTCGCCGCCGCCGCCCGGGGAGCGCTTCGTGGATCTGCGTGCGCGCGCCGCGCGGCGCGCACCCGACCTCTTGGCGCCGTCCCCGTCGCCGTTCTTGCGTGCGCCGTCGTTTGCATCGTCGTGCCCGTCGTCGTTGACGGGTTCGACGAGCGTTGCCTCGGCGCCTTGCGCCGAAACCTCCTGCTGGTCGCCCAGCTGTGCCTTGGCGCGCGCCGCGGCGGTCGCCGAGCGCTTGCCATTCTGACCGCCCGTCTGACTGCGCCGCTTGCGTCGCCCGCCCCTTCCGCGACGCTGGGGGAAGTTGCGCAGAAGATCGCGGGCCAGCGCCGTCGGCTTGCGTGCCATGCGCGTGCGGGCCCCGCGGAGTGCCTCCTCGGCCTCCGGCGTGTGCGCAAGGGCCGCCGCCAGGAGCGCCGCGGCCAAGCGCCGATCCTGCTTGCGCGCGGCGTGCGCCAGACGCCGGGCGTTGCGCGCATGCGCGCTGCCCGCCGAGTTGACCAGCAGGCCCAGCAGGCGCTTGGTCTCCGGCCACCGTTGCGCGGCGTACTCCTCGTGGACCTCGCGCGTGTACTCGGCAAGGCGCCAGATCCAGGCGTTTGCCTGGTCGCGGCGGCCTATGTTCGCTTCGGCAAGTGCCCGCAGCAGGATCTTGGTCGCCTCCTTGCGCTCCTCGCGGGGCCAGCCGCCGATGATGTCCACAGCGCTGTCAAAGGCGTCGGCGTCGCGCAGGCCGGCGATGTCAGCGAGTGCTCGAACGCGTACCTGGAGGTTGCGGTTGCGCTGCATGGCGGTAAGCAGGAAGCGACGCTTGAGCTCACCGCTGCGGTCGAAGTGCAACATGGTGCGGGCGCGCCGCCAACCACTGGGCGCGACGCGGGCACCGGCCAGCGCCGCCCAGAGGTGGCGCTCGTCGTAGTCCAGGTTCTCGACCGCTATGCGCCACAGCTCGCGCTCGAAGACCGCGAACCGGCGCTCGGCCTCGGCGGCGACCGGCAGTACCCGCCGCTCCACGCGCACACGCCGCCCGCGGCCGCGTCGCACCGGACCCACCACGATGGCGCCGCCTCTGTAGACGTCGCGGTCAAGCAGCGAGTGCAGTGTCACCACAGGGTCGTCGTTCTTGGTGGCTGGATCCACGAAGTCCACAACCAGGCCGGCCTCCTTGCCGGGATGGCGCCTGGTGACGCGACCCACGCGCTGCTGGTAGACGCGACGCGACGCCGTGGGCGCAAGATGAACGCACACCGTCGCGCGCGGGCTGTTCCAGCCCTCGGCCAACAGCTGGGCGTTGATGAGGATGTCTATCTCGCCGCGCTCGTAGCGCGCAAGGGTCTGGGCAAGCTCGCGCTTGTGCGTCTCGCCGGATACCGCTTTGGCTTTCAGCCCGGCCTCCACAAACGCCTTCTCGAGGTTGTAGGCGTGCTGAACGCCGGCGGCGTAGACGACGCCGGGCATCGCCCCGAAGCGTGTCTTGTAGAGATCGGCCGCAGCCATGTTGAACGGGTGCTGGTCAAGCAGCTCGGCGAGCATCTCCTGGTCGAACTCGGTGTCGACCTCGCCCCGGCGCAGCGGGACCTTTGCGATCGTCCGAACCCCGGCTCCGGGGCGGATGCGGACGCACCGCAACGGTGCGATCACGCCGCGACGGGCGGCCTGGGCAAGATCAAACCGCGAGGTCTGCGTGGGGAACAGATCGGTTACGTGACGCGCTATCAGCGCACCCGTAGCGGTCATGCCCACAAAGATCGGGCCCGTCCAGGCGCGGATCGCGGCGCTCGTCTTGTCACCGAGGGCCGTGTGCGCCTCGTCGCAGATCACGATCGTGTAGGCGCTTGAGATCTCGCCGGCGTTGCGCACAAACCACTGATAGGTCTCCACGGTCACGGGCCCGTTTGACGAGTCCTCCCCCTTCAGCAGAGGCCGGCTGATCCGCTTCGTGTAGCCGCGGTCGCGAAGCTCGCCCAGGAACTGGTC
>CAJCIJ010000082.1 GCA_903970315.1 Actinomycetota bacterium | reverse complement strand
TGTTGCAGCGATCCATCATGTCTGGCATCGGCCCTGCTCGGGCGTACGGCAACGGCTTGCTGAGCGTCGCGCCGGCCCGATAGGGCAGCCGGCCGCCAGTGGGGAGAAACCGATGGCCGACTCAGATCGCGCCGGCGACCCCCATCACTCACGTGCGGTGGCCGCAGCTCAACGTCCCAACCGCCACAAACAGTACATAAACAGTACACGATCCGAATTCGCCGCCCGCCCCACCAAATAGAAAAACCCCGCGTTAGCAGGGCTTTCCTATAGTCGGGACGGCCGGATTCGAACCGGCGACCGCCCGGCCCCCAGCCGGGTGCGCTACCAGACTGCGCCACGTCCCGTCGCGGTGCAAGCGGGCGACGGGAATCGAACCCGCCCTAGAAGCTTGGAAGGCTTCTGTGCAACCACAACACTTCGCCCGCAGGCACGCCTATGTTACTCGCGGGGTCTGTCCTGGGCTCAATCTACGCTTGTCGCGTGCCTGGAAGGTCTCTGTCCAGCCTCGTTGTGCTGAGTGGCCTTGACTACGTACTCTGGGCCTGGACGGTCGCGCATGGGCCAACCGGCCTGGCCGTGGGCGCCGGGCTGGCGCTGCCCCCGCTGTTGTTTGCGCTCCTATGGATGGTCGCTGTAGCCGCCATTCGGCGGATCTCCGACCTTGTGCATAGCGCTTCCTCCTCGCCAGCGGTCAGACCAGTCGGGCTGGGCGCCGAGGTCCACGTGCTCGCGTCAAGTGCCGCAACGCCGGCGGGTACACGAGTGGTCGGCGCACGCACCGTGTCCGGTGCCGGCGCGGCAACCACCGCGCCCGGCAAAATCGCCGCTTAGGTGCGCTAGCCTTGCCGCAAGCGTGGCCGTCTACCGAGTTCCGGCCATGCTTTCGATCATCGCCCCGCCCCCGCCCCAATTAGCTCGCCCGCAGCCGCTCGCCCCATCTGCGCCGCGCCGAGCAAGGGCTGCGCGCGGCAAGTCCTGACCGTGTCATCCGCAACCCAACACCCATCACCGTGGCGCCGGCGCCTGACATCCCGGCGTAACGTGGTGCGGCTCGCCGGCGTCGGAGCGCTGTTGCTGGCCGCCATCGCGCTGGGCGCCTATCTGTATGAGCGCCACCGCACCGGCTCGGTCTACCCTCGTCCCCACGCGCCGTTTCTGGCCCAGGCGACCGAAAAGCCGACCGCCCCGTCGCCGACCTTTTCCTGGCCAAACTACGGCTACTCGTCCGACCACCTGCGCTACTTCGCCGCCGGCCCAGCCCTGGCTCCCCCCTTCCGCACGGCCTGGTCGCAATCCGAGGGTGCCCTGCTGGAGTTCCCGCCCGTCATCTACGGAGAACGGATCTTCCAGCTTGCCGACGACGGGGTCCTGGCGGCCATCGACAGGCGTACCGGCCAGTTCGACTGGGCTCGCAAGCTCGGGGCTCTTTCAGCCTCGACTCCTGCGGTCAACGCCACCACGGTCTATGTGACGCTGCTCTCGCGCGAAACCGGTGTCGAAAGCGGCCGCGTGGTCGCGCTGGATGCCTCCACCGGCGCCATCCGCTGGTCCCACGACCTCCCCAGCCCCAGCGAGTCCTCTCCCCTGCTCAGCGACGGGATGGTGTTCTTTGGTTCCCAGGGCGGCACCGTCTACGCGCTCAACCAGGCCACTGGGGCAACTGTCTGGCGCTACCAAGCCGCCGGCGCCGTCAAGGCGAGCCCTACGCTGGCCGACGGCAACCTCTACTTCGGCGACTACGCCGGCGACCTGCAGGCTGTTGCCGAGCGCACCGGCCGCCGGATCTGGCGCTCGGGCTCAGAAGGCGCGCTGCTTGGCTCCGGCACCTTCTACTCCACCTCCGCCGTGGCCTATGGGCGGGTCTTTCTCGGTAATACCGACGGGCGCATCTACGCGTATGACCAGCGCTCCGGCGCGCTGGACTGGGCGGTACAAACGGGCGCCTACGTCTATGCCTCTCCCGCCGTCGCCGACGCGCCGCGCCTGGGGCCCACCATCTACCTGGGCTCCTACGACGGCAACTTCTATGCAATCAACGCGCGCACGGGCGCCATCGACTGGCGCTATGACGCCCACGGGCGCATCTCCGGATCAGCCACGATCGTGGGCGACATCGTCTACTTCGCCGACCTGGGCACCGACACGGTGACCGGCCTCGACATCTCCACCGGCAAGTCGGTGTTCGACTTCCACGAAGGCTCCTTTGACCCCATCATCTCCGACGGCCATGACCTCTATCTAACCGGCTACGACACGCTCAACGCCCTGGAACCGATCCACGCGTCGCCCGCCACCGAAGGCACCGAGCCTCACAGGGCGTCGGCCACCGCCCTGCCAACCGCCGCCAGCGAAAAGCGCGTCGCCACAACAACCCTGCCGGCCCGCAGTACGCGCACGGCGGTGAAGCCGTCCGGTCCCTGACCCACGCTCGCCGCGCCCGCCGTAACCGTCCAGTAGGGCGAGTAGTGGACCCTCACCAAGAAGTCTCCCGCGCCGGACGCCAGCACGAAGCTGTCGACCCCGAGGCTCGTTAGTCGCGCCGCCGGTGTCGCGGGGGCCGTTGGTGGCGCCGGAGCCCCCTTGGCCGACCCGGCTCCGCCGAGCCTGAGCACACCGCCTCCAGTAAGGGCTTCCACCAGCGAGCCGGCCCCAAGCACTTCGAAGATGCGCCAATGCGCGGTGTGCAGCTCTTCGCGCAGGTAGGAAAGGCCACTGCGGATCAGCCTCACCTCGGCGTCGCTGGACTGGTCAAACGGGACGTCGGGCAGAGCGACGTAGCGGACCGCATCGTGCGCCAGCCACGCGCGGTACCTGGCGGGGGTCAGCGACCCCGACTCCAGCACGCCGTCGTAGCGCTTGTCAAGCTGACGCTCCCATCCGCGGGCCAGCTCCACGTGCGGGGCCAGATAGGCGGCCTCCCAGTGCGAGCGCGTGAATGGGACCTCGATGCGCACAGGCCCGGTTGCGTGCAGCGCCAGGAAACGCTCGACCGGCGCATAGAACGACGCGCGCGTCGAGGGATCGCCAGCGACCCCCAGCGACTGAACCACTGGGCCC
>CAJCIJ010000081.1 GCA_903970315.1 Actinomycetota bacterium | reverse complement strand
CGACGTATCGCCTGCCGAGCGCGCTGTCCTTACTGGACGGTCACTGCCGGGCCCGAAGCGGCCTGATAGGCCGATCCGGAACTACCCGTGGCTCCGGTGGAGCCGGTGCTACCGGTAGACCCGGTACCCATTCCTGGGCATGGATGACCGCTTCCGGACATTCCCGGCGGCCCCGAGGGCCGTTCGGTGGAGGCCGACGAGCTGCCCTTGGGTGGGAACCCGGGTGGCCCCGCTGGTCGTTCGGTGGAAGCCGACGAGCCGGACTTTGGTGCGAACCCCGGCGGCCCCGGTGGTCGCGCCTGCGATGTTGACGTAGTGGTGGTGGCGGTTGTGGAGCTCTTTGCGGCCGATGCGCCGCTGATGCCGGCGAAGGCGCCGGTGCCTGCCAGCACTGCTACCACGGTGGCACCGGCGAGTTTTCTTGGTCTGTTCATGCGATGGAACCTCCTGGTGAGTGGAGTGGGGGGGAATGAACACCATCCTCACGCAGGGGTGTAAGTGGGCCGTAAGGCTTGGCTGAGGGGTTGCTGAGAGCGCGGACGGAGCAGGCGTGGCGGCGATCAGCGCACCGAGCGCTGGCCTTCGGCCATGTCGTCGGTGATCTTGTTGGCGCCCGTTACCCGCGTAAAGGCCGCCGAGAGCTCCGGCGCAACACCCGCGAAGGTGCTGGCGACCCGCATGAATGCCGGTGCAACGTCTACCTCGCCGCGGTTGTTCTCGACGGCCTTGCGCACCGCCTGGGCCACCTGCTCGGGCGTGCGCGTCCCGATACCGGGTGGCAGCTTGACGCCGGAGTTGGCAAACATCCCGGCATCGCGGATGAAGCCGGGGCAGACCACCGAGACGCCGATGCCGTCATCGCGCAGCTCGGCGCGCAGCGCGTGCGAGAGCCCGCGCAGGCCGAACTTGGTGGCGTTATAGAGCGAGCTCTTGGCCGTGGCGGCCTTGCCCGAAAGCGAGGAGACGAAGACCAGGTGGCCGCCGCCGCGCTCGATCATCCCCGGGATCAGGCCACGGGCGAGCAGGATCGGCGCACGCAGGTTGACGTCCAGAACGCGGTCGATCTCCGCGGTCGAGTAGGTGTCCAGTCGCGCCGATCCGGGCAGCGCGGCGTTGGCCACGAGGATGTCCACCTCCCCTGCCTCGGCCAGAAGGCCGTCGGTCGCGGTGGGGTCGGCGAGGTCCACGATCAGCGAGCGGGCGTCCAGCTCGGTCGCAAGCGAGTCAAGGACGTCTCCCTGGCGGCCCGTCAGGATCAGCTTGGCGCCGTGGCGCCGAAGATCGCGGGCGATCGCCTGCCCGATGCCTCCGGTGGCCCCTGTGAGCAGGACTGTGCGGTCGTCGATTTGCATCGCCTGACAGCCTACGTCAATGCCACCTGAGGCGAAGGTACTGGCGATCTTTGGACCGACTGGCGTGGGCAAGACGGCCGTTGCCTTGGCGCTGGCCGACCAGCTCGAGCAGGACGGACACCATGTGGTGGCTGTCTCGGCCGACGCACTGCAGGTCTACGAGGGGCTCGAGATTCTCACCGGGGTGGCCACCGCCGCCCAGCAGCGGCGCCTGGAGCACCGTCTCGTGTCCTTCGTGCCGGTCACCGAGACCTTCAGCGCGGGCCGATACGCCGCTCTTGCCCACGCCGAGGTCGACGCGCTCCTGGCCGCCGGGTCGCTGCCCCTGGTTGTCGGTGGCACCGGGCTGTATCTGCGCGCCGCGCTGGCCGAGCTGGATCTGGCGCCGCCGCCGGCGCCTGGGGTTCGCGAGCGCCTGGCCGCTGACCTCGCCGCCCGCGGGCCACTCGTGCTGCACGCCGAGCTCGCTCTGAGCGCGCCGGAGGTTGCGGCCGCGATCGACCCCAACGACCGCCAGCGCATAGTGCGTGCCTCCGAGCTTGTGGCGCAGGGCCATAGGAAGACCAGGAGCGGCCCGTCGCAGCTGTGGACCGCCGAAATGCGCCACCCCACGTTGCTGGTGGGCCTGACGATGGATCGCGCCGATCTTTACGCGCGCATCGATTCGCGTGTGGAGGAGATGCTCGCGGCAGGGGTGCGCCAGGAGGTCGCCGCCGCCGCGCGCCTGAATCCCAGCGCCACGGCCCGCAAGGCGCTGGGGTTCCAGGAGCTGCTCGATGGCGACCCCGAGGCGATGAAGCGGCGCTCGCGCAACTACGCGCGCCGGCAGCTGACGTGGATGCGAAAGCTTGCGGGCGTGCAGACGATCGACCTGGGCACCCACACCCCCGAGCAGGCGGCCTCCGAGATCCTGCGGCTGGCCGGCCGGCTCCCCTCCGCGGGCCGGCTCGCCTCCCATACACTGCCCCGCGGCCATGAGATTTGAGAAATGGCAGGCGCTGGGAAACGACTATCTGATCGTCGAAGCGTCTGAGCTGCCGTTTGCGCCCACTCCCAGCCGCATCGCAAGACTCTGCGAACCGCACTTCGGGGTGGGCGCCGACGGGGTCCTTGTCGTCGAGCCTGGAACGCCCGATGGGTGCGCCGGCAGCCTGAGGATCTTCAACCCCGACGGCTCCGAGGCCGAGCTGTCGGGAAACGGCGCGCGCGAGGCCGCCCTGTACATGCACCGCCACGGCTGGAGCACAGCGCCCACGTTCAAGATTGCCACGCGCGCTGGGGAGATAGGGCCGACGATCACCGGGCCCCTGACCTGCCGGATGGATCTGGGCAGGGCTGCCACTACATCCGCGGACTTTCCCGGCGGCCCGCCCGACGGTAAGTCCGAGCTTGCGGTGGGCGAGCGGGTGTGGCGCATACAGCACATCTCCATCGGCAACCCGCAGTGCTCGATCTTCGTCGATGACATTCAGGTCCTGAGCTCCCTGGACCTGCCCGCGCTGGGACCTGCCGTGGAAGCTCATGAGGCATTTCCAAACCGCACCAACGTGTCGTGGTATTCCGCACTCTCGGCCACGCACATCCGCGCGCGCATCTTTGAGCGTGGTGTGGGGGAGACGCTCTCGTCTGGAACGGGCGCGGCCGGGGCGGCGGTGGCACACGTGCTGCGCACCGGTGGCGGCGCCCGCTCGGTCACCGTGGCTCTGGATGGCGGTGAGCTTGAGGTGGAGGTGTCGGCGGATCTTGACATCGCCCAGACGGGGTGGGCCAAGCCGATCTACACCGGCGAGGTCGCCGAGGAGCTGTTGGCCGAGCTGGGCGATCTCGACTGACCTGCCGCCTCGAGCTCGAATGGGCCGCGCCGGGCACGCTTGCCCGCGTCAGCAGCCCCCGGTGGCAGCGCTGGAGGCATAAGGTTGTGATGCCCACCACCCCGATCGGGATGCCCACCCGCCCGACCGCGGGCGAGGCCTAAACCCAGAGCAACGAGGAGAGCGATGCAACCCAGCCAGCGTCTGAGCAAGATCCCGCCGTACCTGTTCGCCGAACTGGAGCGCAAGATCTCCGCGCGCCGGGCTGCCGGCGCTGACGTGATCAGCCTGGGCATAGGGGACCCCGACAGGCCCACGCCGCCACTGATCGTCGAGGCTGCCCAGGAGGCGCTCACTGAGCCCGAGACGCACAGCTATCCCACAAACCGCGGGCGCCAGGAGTTCCGCGAGGCGGTCTGTGACTTCTACGAACGTCGCTTTGAGGTCCACCTTGACCCCGCGCACGAGGTGATCCCGGCGATTGGCGCCAAGGAGGCGATCTTCAATCTGAACCTCGCCTTCCTTGACCCGGGCGACTATGCCCTGGCAGCAGACCCTGGCTACCCCGTCTACACGGCGGGCCCGTGGCTTGCCGGCGCCGAGCCAGTACTGATGGCGCTGGATCCCGAGCGCGGCTTCACGCCGGATCTGGAGGCCATCGACGACAGCGTGCTGGCGCGCTCGAAGCTGATGTACCTCAACTACCCCAACAACCCCACGGGAGCCGTCGTGCCGCCGGGCTTCTTTGAGCACGTGGTGGACTTTGCGCGCGCCAACGACATCCTCGTGGTCCACGACAACGCCTACTCCGAGACAACATACGACGGCTACGTGGCGCCGTCGTTTCTGGCGACCCCAGGCGCCAAGGACGTGGGGATCGAGGTCTTCTCGCTGTCCAAGGGCTACAACATGACCGGCTGGCGCTGTGCTGTTGTTGCGGGCAATCCCGAGGTGATCGAGACCTACTGGCGGCTGAAGAGCAACGTGGACTCCGGGCTCTTTGAGGCCGTCCAGCTGGCGGGGGTGGCGGCGCTGTCGCCTGACTGCGACGTTGAGGTGGCCGCCATGTGCGAGCTGTACCGCTCGCGTCGCGACCTGGTCTGCCAGGCGCTGCGGGCGATCGGCGTGCACGTGACCCCGCCGCGGGCCACCATCTACGTCTGGGCGCCGGTGCCGGCCGGGTTTGCAAGCTCGGTGGACTACTGCGAGCATGTGCTGGAGCGCACCGACGTCGTGCTCTCGCCGGGCAGCGCCTACGGCCCGAGTGGGGAGGGGTGGTTCCGGATCTCGCTGACCACCCCCGAGCACCGGCTGGCCGAGGCCGTGGAGCGCCTGGGGACCCTCGCCTAGGCGCCGATCTGCGGGCGCGCCCCTTCGGCGCCGCTCTAGACTGGAGGGCGATGGGTCAAAGCACGCAACGCGCTCGCCAAAGGGCGCTTTGCGTGGCTGCGGGGCCGGCCGAGGATGAGGACCTGG
>CAJCIJ010000080.1 GCA_903970315.1 Actinomycetota bacterium | reverse complement strand
TTTGACGATGGCCAGGGTGAGCGCGCTTATGCCCGCCGTGAACAGGCCCGCCCCAAGCAGGTCCGGTCGCGGCCCCGACGAGTCTCTCACCTCGCGCAGCAGCCGGACGGACGCCACCAGCGCCACGGCGCCGATGGGCACGTTGACGATGAATACCCAACGCCATCCAGCCTGAACGAGCAGCCCTCCAATCGGCGGCCCGGCAGCGGCCGCCACGCCACCCACAGCTGCCCAGATTCCCACGGCTGCGCCGCGCCGCGCCGCGGGGTACTCCGGCAACAGCAGCCCCAGGGACGTGGGCAGCAGCAGCGACGCCCCGACCGCCTGCAGCAGGCGCGCCGCGACCAGCGCCGCCACCGACGGCGCCGCCGCACACCCCGCCGACGCCACGCTGAAGATGGCAAGCCCGACCACAAACCCGCGCTTGCGCCCTACCCGGTCGGCGAGCCGACCGGCCGGAACCAGCAACGCCGCAAAGGCGATCGCGTACGCGTTGAGGATCCACGAGAGCGTGCTCAGGCTCGTGCCCGCGAATTCCCCCTGGATCGCCGGGAACGCGATGTTGACGATGAAGAGATCCAGCGAGGCCATGAAGACCCCGACACAGACCGTGATTGTGACCTTGGCGCGACGCGACATGGCAGCCTCTTTCGACGACAGCGTTGTTTGGTGAAACGCACCTTAGCCGATTCCGTTGCGTGATGCAACTCACTGCGATAGAGTGGGTCTGTGCTCAGGGCCGACTACTCCGATCAGAACTGCTCGATCGCGCGCACGCTTGAGCTGGTGGGCGAGCGCTGGACGATCATGATCCTGCGCGAAGTCTTCCTCGGCGTGCACCGTTTCGAGGAGATGCAGCGCAACCTTGGCATCGCTCGCAACGTGCTTGGGGCTCGCTTGGAGCGCCTGGTCGAGTCGGGGATCCTCAAGCGCGTCCCCTACCAGGAGCGCCCGCCGCGCAGCGAGTACCGGCTCACTGCCAAAGGCGTCGATCTGTGGCCTGTCCTGGTCGCGCTGCTGAAGTGGGGCGACCGGCATGCCGCGCCGGCCGGCCCCCCGGTCGTGCTGGAGCACAGCGGATGCGGGGGCGCTCTGGACGATCGTCGCCGCTGCGAACGGTGCGGCGAGGATGTCGAGCCGTGGGATGTCGTCGCGCGGCCTGGGCCCGGGGTGGCTAGACCGCGGGCGACTGTGCAAGTAAGCGCTTAGCCAGGGCGTTCATTCCCAGATCCTGTGCGTGTCGTGCGCCGCCGGCATAGTCGGTGTCGCGGTCCTGTGGACGCTCGACAGGGGTCCTTTGGAGCGTGGCGATCTGCTTGAACTTCAACAACAGCTCCGCATTGTCGGCCAGCGCGGTGGCGATGCGAGGGCGCATCTGGTCGACGGCGCCCGCATGCCCGGCCGCGCTGTCAACTGATTCGGCTGCCGCCAGCAAAGCCTCCAACGATCCGTGCTGCGCAAGCAGAGCCGCCGCGGTCTTGGCGCCGATACCGGGCGCGCCGGGCAGGCCGTCGGAGGGGTCGCCGCGTAACGCGATGAAGTCGGGCACCTGCTCGGGCTCGACGCCGTAGCGGGCACGCACCTGCGCCGGGCCGATCTCCTCTGTCGCTCCGCCCTTTGCCGGCACGAGCACGCAGACACGGTCGTCGACGGCGCCAAAGAGGTCGCGGTCGCCGGTCAGAAGCAGCGCCCGCCCGCCGCCGCCGGCCTCGGTCCGTGCATGGGAGAACATCAGGTCGTCGGCCTCCAGATCGACGCTCTGGCCCGTCGCCCACCCCATCGCCTCCAGCAGCGCCGGTGCCTTTGACCACTGGTGCGCCAGGTCCGCCGGCATGGGGTCGCGGTGGGCGTGGTAGGCGGGGTAGAGCGCGGTCCTGTAGGAAGCCTCCTCGGCACCGAAACATGCCGCCACTGCACGCGGCGCGTGGGACTCCACGACGGTCAGCAGCGCGTTTACGGTGCCCAGCAGCGCGTTGACAGGACGCCTATCAGAGCCCTTGATGGAGGCCGGCAAGGCAAAGAACGAGCGGTACAGCAGCCACGGCACGTCGGCAACGAGCAGCGGTCGATCAGACGGCACGCGCGCGGGGGTCGTGCAGTGGCGTCAGCAGCGGTTCGATGTCAGATCGCCGGTCCTCCAGGAATGGAGGCAGCGCAAGGTGCTCACCGAGATGCTCGGCGGGCTCGTCGGTGGCAAAGCCCGGCCCGATCGTGGCGATCTCAAAGAGCACCCCGCTTGGCTCGCGAAAGTAGATCGAGCGAAAGTAGAAGCGATCGATGACCGGTGTGGGCCTGCCGCCGTGGGCGAGAACCCGCTCGCGCCAGGCCTCGTGGTCGTCCATGGGCGACGCAAAGGCCACGTGGTGCACGGTTCCGGCGCCGGGGCGTGGCGCGGCGGCCGGTGGGGGGTCATAGGCGTAAAGGCCGCCGCGGTGCTCGCCGCGCACCTCCATGGCACCACCGGGGACATCGGCAAAGCCCAGCCCGTCGCGCAGCAGATGGTCGCTGGCCGCCGGGTTGACCGCGTAGGCGTGCACGCCGTCAAAGCCACACAGCGCGTGTTCGCGTGGGATGTCCGGCGCGGAGGCCTGAAGGGGCTCGTCGGTCACGGTCGACACGCCGAGGGCGTGCTCCAAGCCCTCGGGGTCGGCGAAGACGAGCCTGTCGTCGGTGCGGCGGGTGGCCGTGCCCGCGTCGGCCAGCCGCTGCTCCCAGAAGTCGAGCGCCTCCGGCGCAGCCACGCGCCAGTCGACCCGGTGCACCATCCCAGCCCCGGCTACGCCCCGGACGGCGTGCGGGTACTCAAAGAAGGTCAGGTCGGCACCCGGCGACCCGTTGTCGTCGGCGTAGAAAAGGTGGTAGACGGTCGGGTCGTCCTGGTTGACCGTCTTCTTTACGAGGCGCAGGCCCAACACGCCGACGTAGAAGTCGAGGTTGAGCTGTGCGTCGCCGGTTATTGCGGTGACGTGGTGGATGCCCTCCAGTTTCATGGCAGTCTGCCCCCCAGATTACGCTGAGGCCAGGCGCTTGCCCCGACAACCGGGGCGTTGAGCCTCCGATGACGCGCGTCCTGGGTCGTCTGGAGCTATGGCCGCGTGTCGATTGGATCGGCCGGGACGTTGGCACCTGGTCCATACGAATGATCGGCATTTGCGGGCATCCTGGTCAGTGTTCGGCGGCTCTGGGAAGGTGAGCTGGCCAAGCGACCGATTGAGACCAAACAATGCGGCTGGGCGATCCCCAAATCGTTGCTCTTGGCGGCGGCGGGTTCTCCATGGAGACCGAGAGCGGTCTGCTGGACGACTACGTGCTCTCACTGACGACGGCCAAGCGGCCTCGCGTGTGCTTCCTGCCAACGGCCTCCGGCGACGCCGACCACTATGTGGTGCGTTTCTACCGTCGCTTTGCCCCCACGTGCGACGCCAGTCACGTTTCGCTGTTCCGGCGCGACCAGGGTGCTGGCGCCGTGGAGAACGACCTTGAGCGACATCTGTTGTCCCAGGATGTGATCTACGTGGGCGGTGGCAACATGGTGAGCATGCTGGGCGCCTGGCGTGCACACGGCCTCGACGAAGTGCTGCGCAAGGCGTGGCACCGGGGCATCGTGCTCTGCGGGCCATCGGCCGGCTCGCTGTGCTGGTTTCAGGAGGCCCTCAGCGCCTTCCACGGTGCGCCTCGCAGCGTGCGCGGGCTGGGCCTTCTGCCGTACTCAAACTGCGTCCACTACGACGCCGAGCCGGCGCGCCGCGACGAGTACCGTCGCTTTGTCGCCGACGGCATGATCCCGGGGTTCGCGGTCGAGGACGGCGTGGCACTGCACTTCCGTGGCACGCACCTGGAGCGGGCTGTGAGCTCCCGCGCCGAGGGCTGTGCCTACCGGATCGACCCCGGCGAGGATGGTGTCGTGGAGACTGCCGTGGACGTTATTTACCTCGGCGGCGACCCACAGCCACGAGGCGCCGCGGTTGCTGCATGAGTGACAGGGTGATCTTTGCCATGGGCGGCGGCGGCTTCACGATGGAGCCCGCAAACCCGCTCCTGGACGACTTCGTGCTGGGCCTGGCGCAATCGGATCGGCCGCGCATCCTGTTCTTGCCCACCGCTTCCGGCGACACGCTCGCCCAGCGCAACGCCTTCCAGTCGCGCTTTGCCGGCAGGCCGTGTGTCCCCGAACAGCTGTCGCTCTTTCGGCTGCAGGACGCCCGGCGCCCGCTCGCCGAGACGGTCCTGGAGCAGGACATCGTCTACGTCGGAGGCGGGTCGATGCGCAACCTGCTGGCGATCTGGCGGGTACACGGGCTCGACGAGCTGCTGGCCGAGGCCTGGCGGCGCGGGACCGTGCTGGCGGGGCTGAGCGCCGGGGCGATGTGCTGGTTTGAGGGTGGGATCACTCGCTCCAGCGGGCCGCCCGAGGCGATTGCCGGCCTGGGCCTGTTGGAGGGCTCATTGACCGTCCACGCCGACGGCGAGCCCGAGCGGCTTCCCGCCTGGCTTGCGAGTGTGCGCAGCGGCGAGCTGCCGGGTGGATGGGCTGTCGACGACGGCGTCGGCCTGCTGTTCGAAGGCAACCGGTTTACGCGCGCTGTCAGCTCCCGCCCGGGAGCCGGCGCCCAACGGGTCGATGCGGTCGAAGGCGAGCTTGTCCGCCACCGCCTGGAGGTCGAGTTGCTGGGCAGCGGCGCCGGCAGCGCTCCGCACCCCGGCGACGACGACGCGGTGCGCGAGTTGCGCGAACTGCGCCGGCTGCGCGAGGGCCTGGGCCGCCCAGGAGACTGACGCCGCGGACTCCCCCCGCGTCACCCCCGCGGCTACGCCCGCCCGCGTTACTCGTGGATGCGAAAGGGCAGCCTGGCGATGATCACGTCGGTGCGTGCCTTCAGCACCGCTTCCAGGATTCGGCCGCGCTGGTTGTGCAGGATCTCGTGCCTGCGCTTTGACGGGACCACCTCCGGGATCAGGACCGTGATCACGGCATCCGGGGCATCGATTGACTCCACGTACTTGAGCACCGATCGCACGAGCGAGCGGTGGCGGTCGACCAGCACCTCCATCGGCGAACTGCACTTCCACAGGTCCCATTCGTGATGGATTTCGGCGGCCTCCTGCTCGTCACCGGCGACCGCCACCGCGATCACCGTCTCCCCCAGGGACAACGCCGCACTCATCGCCCTCTCGGTCAGCAGGCTGACCGTTGCGATCGGCACGATCACGATGCTCGGGCTCCTGTGCGGCGCCGGCGGCGTGCGCCCGATCTTCAGTTCGCGGCCGACCCGCGAGTAGTAGGTCTCGACGTGCGCGAACAGGTACATGAGCAGCGGCACGACCACCACCACGACCCAGGCGCCCTCCAGGAACTTGCTTGCCAGGAACACCACCACCGCCACGGCGGTCATCGCGGCTCCCGTCCCGTTCAGCGCGGCACGCAGCATCCATCGCGGTGGGCGTTTGGTGTGCCAGTGGCGCACCAGGCCGACCTGGCTGATCGTGAAGCCCACAAAGACCCCGATCGTGAAGAGCGGGATCAGCTTGGCGACCTGCGCGCTCGTGGCCGCCAACAGTGCCGCTGATCCAAGCGCCAGCACGGTGATGCCCGACCGGTAGACGGGACGCTCGGCGCGCAGCGAGAACAGGTGCGGCAGCCGGTTGTCGCGCGAGAGCAGGCTCATCAGCACCGGCAGACCGCCAAAGCTTGTGTTGGCAGCCAGCCCCAGGACGAGCGCCACCGAGAGATTGGTGACATAGAACGGCAGACCGGACCCCAGCGCGCCTGCGCTCACCTGGGCGAGGATGGTGACGCCGCCGCGTGGCACGACGTGATGGGCGTGGATCAGCAACACCAGACCCAGCAACATCACGCCCAACAGCAGCCCCAGCGACAGCTCCGTGCGCTGCGCGTTTGAGATCCGCGGCTTGCGGAAGGCCGGCGTGCCGTTGGAGATGGCCTCCACGCCCGTGACCGCTGAGCAGCCCGACGCGAACGCCTTGAGTATCAGCACGATCCCCAGGGCGGCGGTCGTGCCGGCGGGAAACTTCAGCGGCGTGCCCAGCTTTGCGTCGGTGTGGAAGCGAACAGCCCCGACCACCACGATCGCCAGAATGCTCACGATGAACACCGCCGTCGGCAGCATCAGCAGGCGCGCCGACTCGGCGATTCCGAACATGTTCACCGCAGCCAGCACCACCAGCCCGATCAGTGAGACCAGGAGCAGGTGGTGGGCCAGCGAAGGGAAGATGCTGCCAAGGCTCGCCGCGCCCGCGGCGAGGCTGACTGCGACCGTGAGCACGTAGTCGACCACCACCGAGGCGGCGGCAAGCATGCTGGGCCAGCGGCCAAGATTGGCCTTGGCCACGGCGTAGGCGCCGCCACCGTCGGGGTAGGCGCTGATCACCTGCGAGTAGGAGAGCACCAGCAGCGCCAGCATGCCCACGATCACGAGCGTGAGGGGCAGCGTCCAGGACAGCGCGCCCACCCCGGCGCCGATCAGGACCAGGACCATCGCTTCCGGGCCATACGCGACGCTCGACAGAGCATCCAGACTGAGCGCCGCCAGCCCGCCCGACACCCCAAGCTCGTGCCCGGAATCGGCGTGCTTACCGGCTCGGAGCGGGAGGCGTGCCTGCATGCGCTCAACTGTGACAGGCAGACGCGATGGCGGCTGCGGGTCGGTGGCTAGCATCGACACCGGTATGAACGACCCTGTTGTCACTCCCGCCCAGGGTCCCAAGCCCGCGCCTGCCCCCGGCGCCGATCCGGCGCAGACCGCGGCTGAGGGACCCGGGCTCAGTCGTGCCCGTCGCCTGGTGGTGCTGTTGATCTGCAGCATGAGCCTGCTGATCGTGGGGCTGGACGTCACGATCGTAAACGTCGCGCTCCCGGCGATACACCGCTCGCTGCACGCCTCGCTGTCGGGCTTGCAGTGGACCATCGACGCCTACACGCTTGTGCTCGCGAGCCTGCTCATGCTCTCGGGATCGATGGCCGACCGCCTGGGCCGGCGGCGTGTGTTTCAGGCGGGCCTGGTGCTCTTCTCGATCGGGTCGCTGGCGTGTGCGCTGGCGCCGAACCTCCAGTTTCTGGTGGCGTTCCGGGTCGTGCAGGCGATGGGCGGGTCGATGCTCAACCCCGTTGCAATGTCGATCATCCGCAACGTCTTTGAGGACCCGCGCGAGCGCGCCCAGGCGATCGGCGTGTGGGGCGCCGTGGTCGGCGTGAGCCTTGCCCTGGGTCCCGTTGTCGGGGGGGCGCTCGTGGACTCCGTCGGCTGGCCGGCGGTCTTCCTGGTCAACGTCCCCATCGGCGTCATTGCGGTCCTGCTCACGGCCCGGTTTGTGCCCGAATCACGCGCTCCGCACGCGCGGCGGCTGGATCCCGTGGGCCAGGTGCTGGTGGCCGGCGCCCTTGCCTCGCTGACCTACGGGATCATCGAGGGTCAAAGCCGCGGCTGGACCTCGCTGGCGAGCATCGGCGTGTTCGCGTTCTCGCTGGCCTGCTTCATCGGCCTGGTGCGTTACGAGCTGCAGCGCCGCGAGCCCGTGCTGGAGGTGAGGTTCTTTGGCAGTGCGCCCTTTGCCGGCGCCAGCGTGATCGCCATATCGGCGTTTGCAGCCCTGGGCGGTTTCCTGTTTTTGAACACTCTCTATCTCCAGGATGTGCGTCTGCTGTCGCCGTTGCAGGCCGGCCTCTACACGCTGCCCATGGCAGCAATGACCGTGGTCTTTGCGCCCTTGTCGGGCAGGCTGGTGGGGCGTCACGGGCCACGGGTCCCACTCGTTGCCGGCGCGTGCGCCGTGATCGCGAGCGGGCTTGCGCTGACAGGGCTGACGCCCACGACTCCCACGGCAAAACTGCTGGTCGCCTATCTGATCT